>JACOEF010000256.1 GCA_024998705.1 Nitrospira sp. | reverse complement strand
TCCGGCCGAATTCAATTGCCACCTGCACATTCCTCGCTCCCCCTTGCCCCAGCTGTAGCGTGCTCTATGCCCGTTCTGTATAATGCGCCATGCGAACGGCACGGCACTGGGGGCACAGTAGAGTCCTCCCCTTCAGAATGATGGGGCCTTCAGGAATCCGCCAAAGCATGGTACAGCGGTCACGCCGGGCTCGTCTCCTCCCGGCCGCGCTCTCACTGGCGCTCCTTTCCCCTGCCCTTGCCCTCAGTCAACCCTGGAGCAACACACCGGTCTCATCGATGCCATTGGTCGCCCAGCCGTCACGAACCTCGTCGGTGTATATCGGATCCGTCATGGCCCTGCTCGCCACGTTTGAAGACGCCGGGATTCTTCCGCCAGAGGGCACACCCCAGGCTAATGGCATCATCAAGGCCGTCATTCAGTTTCAATCCGCATTTTTGAAGAGTCACGATCCCGCCGTCCGGCAGTTTTTTACCGACGCCCATCGCGTCGCGCTCGGCCCTCGCGCCGAGGAGGTCGAAACCACCTTTCGTCGAAACGGCTGGTCGGCGGATACCCTCGACGCAGTGATGGCAGCCGGTCGCACCGACCATGCCTGGAACACCCCGGGGCTGAGCGAGGGGTTCCGGGAGTTCAATATCGGCAAGCAGGACTTCGATATTCTTGCGCACCTGTATGAACAGAGCAACGCCGCATTCTCCGCACAAGGCAAGACCTTCCAGCAGGTCTATGCCCAGCGTCGCCGGGAAATGCCCGGCGCAACGTCGGAATGACCGTCCTGTAGCAGCGAGCCCCGCGAGATCAATCGCACGTTCTCTCACGAATTGTAGCCCGAGGAGGCATCATGGCAACGAAAGCGTACATTCTGATCAAGGTCAAGGCAGGCAAAGGCAAATCCGTGCTCAGCGCCCTGAAAAGCATTGCCGGCGTGGAGCAGATTCACGCCTGTTTCGGCCAACCCGACATTTTCGTGTTTATCAATGTGGCAGATGAACGGGCACTCTCGGATGTTGTGATTACGCGGATTCACGCGATCGAAGGAGTGGAAGAAACCGACACCCACATCGTGGCGGAAACGTAGGTTACAGATACTCAACCGGCACCACTCGTCCACCCAGCCGGGCTGATGAGTAGCAGGCTTCCGCAATTTCAACCGCACGCTTGCCGTCTTCGATCGTCACCGGAGGCGGCAAGCCGTCGCGCACCGACCGTACAAAGGCCTGTAGCGTCCGGAGCACGGTCGGGCACATCACGCTCGACCAGTATCCGGTCCCGTGCTGCGCAGAAATCTGCCCCACTCGCTGCCCGCACCAATCCGCCGACAACTGTCCTTCGCTTCCGACCAACTCCACTCGCCCGATTCGTCCCGACGACACCCGCGACACATCCAACAGGCACACCAGACCGCCTTGAGTGGTCAGACGCCCCACAACCCGACGCTCCGCTCCATCCGGCGGCACCACATCCATCTCGCAGGACACCGTCCGAATCTCCTCTCCGGTCAAGACGCGAGCCAAGTCCAAGAGATGAATGCCGGTCTCGAGCAAACAGCCGCGCCCACCGAATCCCCGGCCATCCTCACCCATCCCGTGCGGTTCCATACGGCTGGCCAGACTGAGATACTGGAGAACACCGATCTGCGAGTGCCGTTCCTGTACCAGCCCCACTGCGGCATCAAACCGCAGCGTCTGTGCGGTCATCATGGTCTGCCCGCTTCCCTGCGCTGCCTGCGCGATCGCTCCAGCGTCGGCCGCTGAGATCGCCAACGGCTTCTCCACCAACAGGGCCTTCTTTGCCTGTGCCACGGCCAGACAGATCTCCCGATTGATCGCCGGCGGCGTCACCACCACCACGGCCTCCACATGAGGGTCGGCAATCAACTCATGATAGTCGGAGTAACAGGGCAAGGCCGGCGCGGAGACCAGACCACTTCCTTCAGTAGCCCGGCGACGGCTGACCGCCACCAGGCGCGCCTCAGGCAGGTCATGCAGAAGGTGTTTGGCATAGCGGCTGCCATGATGGCCGAGGCCGATCAGTCCAACTCCAAGGGGTGCACGCGGTTCGTGAGACATGGTTGCCGCGTACTCTATCGACCCAACGAGAACCGGTCAATATGACTCGATCCATCCGTCGCCACCTCGATTGACAACGCCCAAATACGCTCCCTATAGTACCGACAGAATACGCTGAACGCAGACGCCAATCGAGAAAGGACCTCATTGCCCATGACTACTCAGGCAGCACCCTTTTCGCTGGATCAGATCGGAACCGGTACGGCTCGCTTCCCGAGTGGTATGGCGATTCCCACCGCCACGGATGCCATGGTGGATCCCTACATCCGCACGCGCGTGAGCAAAGATGTGCAGGTGGAGTGTATCCAATTCTGGCCGCAGGATAAGATCGCCTACCCCGGCATTGTGCTGCTGCATGACTGGTGGGGGATGAATTCCCAAATCACGGATCTTGGCGCCAGGTTGGCCTGCGAGGGCTACGGGGTGATCATTCCCAAGTTATACGGACGACTCGGCGGCATGGTCACCGCAAACGCCGACGTGGCAGAGGCACTCATGGCCAAGTGCAATGAAAAGCTCCTGCTTCAGGACATCAACAGCTGCTGCGAATACCTCAACGCCACGGAACATACCAAACGCAATATCCACGGCGTTGTCGGGTTCGGTTTGGGCGCGTCTCTGGCGATCCGGTTTGCCTGCCAGCGCAAGCGACTGCGGGCCACAGTGGCCTATTATGGGAAGGTCACCGCTCCCGACCAGCTTTCGAATATGATGAGTCCGCTCCTCTATCACCAGGCCGAACAGGACACCTGGGCAACACAGCAGGATGTCGATCATCTCCGGGCCGCCGCGAGCCAAGGGAAACGCATTGAGATCAAGACCTACTCGGGGGCGCCTCACGCGTTTTGTGACGAGACACGCCCAGCAGGCTATCAAGCAGAGGCCGCAGCCAGGGCCTGGGATGCCACCGTCGCATTTCTCAAGACCTCTTTCCAAGGAACATAGCGGACCCCAATGGGCAGGGTAGCCGGTAGCGGCCAGCCACCGCACAGGGCCTTTCGCCCACGGTTCTGCACGTAAAGAAAGTCAGTGCACGCATGCCGAATCATTCAGTTTACACACTGCTCATCGCCTGTTGTGTCACTGCCTTGCTGACGACAACAGGCGCTGCCGAAGCCGATGAGCCGCCCCCCCAAGCTAAACCGACTCTTGCCAATCGCCTGCCCGCCTTTTACGACCTGGTGCAGGCCGATGCCGCACCGCTGGCAGCCCTCCCGACCCAGGGCGATTCGCTGAGCCTGTTTAAGACCGTCGTCGGCCCGCAGCTCGGCCTGAACGACGTCGCCATGACCCTCGGAGCCAAGGGCCTGACGCCGGCCATGAGCCAGGAGCTCCTGATCACCGAGCTCACCAAATCGGCCGGTGAACTGATCCGCGGACTGGCCGCATGGCAACTCACACAAGCCGCCAAAGACGCCAGTACGACCACGGAAACAGGGCAACGGGAAAGCCTTCAGCGACAAATCGAATCCCAGATGACCTGGTTGACCGAAGGCACAACACTAGAGACGCCTCTACACCAACTGTCGGCGCTGCTCAAAGAATCCCCGACACAGGAGGCAACGGCCTCCCTCCACGGAACGACTGCCCAAATCGAAACATGGGCGATCGAGACCGTACATCGGGAATGGTTCCGGCTCTACAACTGGAAGGACCAGGTTCGACAGCAGCGTGGCCTCACACGGTTGTGCGGGACGTGGCAATGGTCGATTCACAATCATCAGAATCATCGCGAGGAAAAAACCGCCGTGATCTTCGCTCCGCCTGGCATTGCTTCGTCGACCAGTCCCGCAGAAATCATCGTGCTCGGTGACAGCGTCTATTTGCGATGGGAAACCAGGGCAGGTGTGCAGGAAGACAGTCTGTTATTGTCAGGAGAAGGCCAACGCCTGGAAGGCACGTTTGTGAATACGGCAGGCGGATGGGGGTCGATCACCGGCAAACGTACCGCAACCTGCGTGACGGAGGGAGGGGGGAAGCCTGCAGTGTCACCACGTCGCCAGCATCACTGAACATGACCTGCACGCCGGGCAGTCCAGGCCACACAGGCCCATCCGGAAATAAAAGACAGACCGCCCAAGGGAGTCAACGCCCCCATCCATTTGATTCCTGCCAGCGCCACGATATACAGGCTGCCGCTGAACAAGAGAATCCCAATGCAAAAGAGCCAACCAGCCTTCACCGCCAGCGGATCTTCCGTCTCACGCACCAGCCAGGC
>JACOEF010000758.1 GCA_024998705.1 Nitrospira sp. | reverse complement strand
TTTGAAGACCGGCTGGAGGCTCGATGCCTCGTCGGAACGGAACGCCGCAGCCGTAACCAACGACACGAGAGCCAATGGTACGATGAAGGAACCAAGGACGTGCAACTGACGCCGAAATTCGACGGCGAGTAACACGAGAATCAGCATCCAGGAGAAAAACGACAGGGCTTCGTGAAAAGTCGGTAGCTGAGCCTGGGTCGTGTCGGTCATTCTGGCGACCAAGGCGACCGTGTGCGTGGCAAACCCAACAGCCGTGATTCCGAGCGACACCTTTGACAGGGTTTCCGCCCGTCGCAACAGATAGGCCAGGTAGCAGACCGTGCTCACGAAATACAGGCCCATCGTGAGCATGAAAAACACCGAAGACATTGTGCTCTATCCTCGCAACATTTCAGCGCAAAGCCACTTTTTTTGATAACTGGAAATTATATCGATGCGACGAGAACGGAGTCAAGGAAAGCGCGCGCAATCTGCCCCTCCGACAGGAACGTTATTCATCGTCGGCGTGCCGATCGGACATCCCGACGATCTGACGATGCGAGGGTTGGCGACTCTTCGGCAGGTTGATCTCATTGCTGCGAAGAATCCGCAGGCCACTCACCTCCTGCTGGCCCACCACGGAATTCACGCCACCATCACCTCCTATGATCGGAACAATGCCGCCGACAAAGTTCCCCTATTATTGGATCGCCTGAAGCAGGGATATCAAGTGGCGCTGATGTCGGATTGCGGAATGCCGGTTGTCTACGATCCGGGCCGATTACTCATCGCAGCCGCATCGAAAGCGCAGATTCCCGTCACGGTCATCCCCGGAACTTCTGCTGTGGTAGCGGCAGCAGC
>JACOEF010000384.1 GCA_024998705.1 Nitrospira sp. | reverse complement strand
CGGGCCGGGGCCCGGATAATACTTTTTGGGATCGTAGCCCAACACGGCTACACTGGTAACATCGCTTCCGGCGGCTCCGGCTTCCGAGGGAAGGCTCAAGAGCCCCACTTCGCCACGCTGGGCGATCTGGTCAAGGTTCGGAGTTGCGGCCGCCTGAAGCGGCGCTTTCCCACCGAGTTCCGGACACGAAAGATCGGCCATCCCGTCGGCATGCAGGATCAAATATTTCATGCAATGTTCCTGAGGTAATCAGACATGAAGGAGGCGGGCCACATCGTCCCGGGTGGCTTTTACTGTTTGAGGCTGACGTGAGATACCAATCGCCGTATCGGCATCTTTCAAACCATGCCCGGTCAACGTACACACAACCATGGCGCCTTCGCGTAATTGTCCGGCTTGACTCAACTTAATCACACCGGCAACAGAGGTAGCGGATGCAGGTTCACAAAACACCCCTTCCTCCCTGGCCACCATCGCGTACGCATGAAGGATTTCCTCGTCGGTGACCATATCGATGGCACCTGATGACTCTTTGACCGCCGTGAGGGCCGATTGCCAACTGGCCGGATTGCCGATTCTGATCGCCGTGGCCACCGTCTGTGGCTCTTGCACGATATGTCCTAACACAATCGGCGCCGCACCGGCGGCCTGAAATCCCAGCATGCGAGGCAATCGTGTTGTTTGATTGGCCGCACGATACTCACGATAGCCATTCCAATAGGCCGTGATATTACCTGCATTCCCTACAGGAAGTACATGCATAGCCGGGGCATCGCCAAGATCGTCACAAATCTCCATCGCCGCCGTTTTCTGACCCTCAATTCGGAAAGGGTTGAGGGAATTCACCAGCTCCACGGGATAGGTCGCCGACAGCTCTTTGACGATGGTCAAGGCCTGGTCAAAATTACCCTCGACTTGAATGACGGTGGCCTGATGCATCATGGCCTGCGACAATTTCCCCAAGGCAATCTTTCCAGCCGGAATCAACACATACACGGCAATGCCCGCCCGGGCACCGTACGCCGCAGCCGACGCGGAGGTATTTCCGGTGGACGCGCAAATGACCGCCCGGGCCCCCCCCTCGACAGCCTTGGAAATCGCCATGGTCATACCACGATCCTTTAAGGATCCGGTGGGGTTCATCCCCTCGTATTTCAGGTAGAGATCAATCCCCGGAGCGATTTTCTTCGCGAGCCGCGCCGCACGAATCAAGGGCGTATTGCCCTCGCCGAGCGTGACCACAGGCGTCTGCGCCGTGACCGGCAGGAACTTCCGGTATTCTTCGATGATCCCACGCCAACGAGTCATAAGAACCTACTCAACCATCCTCTCAGCACACCCGAACAGTCCCATTCATTCATCCCGCCCTTCAACCCGAATCAGCACGGTGGGCTCTGAAATGTAGGGCATGGGGTTGATTTCACGCAACGCGCTCTGAATGTCCCGCTCCTTGGCCATATGCGTCATGATCACCACCGGCACCGTCTGCCCCTCTTTGCGTCCCTGCTGCAACACCGACGAAATGCTGATCCCATGCCGACCCAACACCCCGGCAATCTGCGACAAGACGCCCGGCCGGTCCAGCACCATGAAACGAATATAGTAGAGCGAGACAATTTCTTCCATCGGCCGCATGCGCAATGGCCGCCGCTGATCAGGCTGGTAGGAGGCAGGCGGGACACGACCGGCGGCATCCTTGAGCAAATTTCGCGCGATCGCCATGACATCACTCACGACCGCACTTCCCGTCGGCATCGACCCGGCGCCCCGGCCGTACAGCACCACATCTTCGACGGCATCGCCCACCAGCTGAATCGCATTGTAAACACCGTCCACCTTGGCGATTTGGGACGCCGAGGGCACCATCGTCGGATGCACACGCGCCTCGATTTCACCGTCTGAAAATTTGGCGATCGCCAACAGCTTGATGGTAAACCCGAACTCCTTCGCATAGGCAATATCGAGCGGCGTGAGCCCGGTGATCCCTTCGGTGTAGATGTCTTTGAAATTGACGGGGGTGCCGTAGGCCAAACTGACCATAATAGTCAGTTTGTGCGCCGAATCGATACCCGCCACATCAAACGTGGGATCGGCCTCGGCATAGCCGGCACGTTTGGCCTCCTCCAACACCTCGTCGAACCGCTGCCCCTCGCTGGTCATCCGACTGAGAATGTAATTCGAGGTACCATTGATGATGCCGTAGATGGACTGAATATTGTTCGCGGCCAATCCTTCCATCAGCGCACGAATGACCGGAATCCCGCCGCCCACGCTGGCCTCGAACCCGAGGTCGACCCCTTGGCGGGAAGCCGCAGCAAAGATCTCTTCACCATGCACGGCCAGCAATGCCTTATTGGCGCTCACCACGTGTTTACCCCGTTGCACGGCGTCCAAAATGACGCGCTTGGCAAGGTCATAGCCGCCCATCAACTCGATCACAATATCCACACGTGAATCCGTGAGGACTTGCTGAATATCTGTCGTGAGCACACCTGCCGGAATCGCAATACCGCGGTCGCGCGTGATGTCCAGGTCCGCAATGCGAACCAAATTGACGGGCACACCCACCCGCCGACGAATTAATTCAGCATTCTCAATCAGCACCCGAGCCACCCCGGTGCCGACCGTGCCGAATCCGATTAACCCGACGCCGATCTCACGCTTCATGATTCCTGGTCATCCAAATTCAACACTTTGCGGATCCCGCGCAGGGCCTGCCGGGTACGATGCTCATTTTCCACCAGTGCAAACCGCACAAATTCATCGCCGCCCTCTCCGAAACCGATTCCAGGCGACACGGCAACTTTGGCCTCACGGAGAAGCAGCTTCGAAAACTCCAGGGACCCCATATGCCGGAACGGGTCCGGAATACGGGCCCACACGAACATGGTCGCGCGGGGCAACGCCACCGGCCAGCCGATACGATTCAGCCCGTTTACAAGCACATTGCGCCGGTTTTGATACCGTTGCACGACTTCCTTGACGCAGTCCTGTGGCCCATTCAACGCCACGGTACTGGCAATCTGAATCGGCTGAAAAATTCCGTAGTCAAGATAACTCTTTAGCTTGGCGAGCGCACCGACCACTTCACGGTTGCCGACGCAGAATCCCACTCTCCAGCCGGGCATGTTGTAGGCCTTGGACAGCGTATAAAACTCCACGCCCACGTCCTTCGCTTCCGGCACTTGGAGAAAACTCGGCGCCTTATAGCCATCGAACGCGATATCGGCATAGGCCAGGTCGTGAATCACGATCACATCGTGTTCCTTGGCAAACGCGACGATCTTCTTAAAAAACTCAAGATCGACCACAGCGGTCGTCGGGTTGTGCGGGAAATTGATCACGAGAATGCGCGGGCGCGGCAACGTTTGGCGATAGACGCGCAACAGATCATCAAAAAAATCGCTGTCCTGGCGCAGTTCAATCCCGCGCACTTCCCCGCCGGCAATAATAAAACTGTACATATGGATGGGATAGGTGGGCGTGGGCGTCAGCACCACATCACCTGGCCCGATCGTGGCCAGCGCCAAGTGCGCGATGCCTTCCTTGGAGCCGATCGTCACGATCGCTTCGGTCTCAGGGTCCAGATCCACATCGTAATTGCGCTTATACCAACCGGTAATTGCATGGCGTAGCTTCGTGATCCCGCGCGAGGCTGAATAACGATGGTTTTTTGCCTTCTTCGACGCTTCGATCAATTTGTCGACGATGTGAGGCGGCGTGGGCTGATCCGGATTGCCCATACCGAAGTCGATGATGTCCTCGCCCCGCTGACGCGCCTCAAGCTTCAGGGTTTGTACTTGCGCAAATACGTAGGGGGGAAGTCTTTTAATGCGGTAAAAGCCGTCGCCGATCGCCATGGATTTGTCAGACTCCTACAGGCGGGTCCTCTGCCGAACAGATTCAGTCGCCATGCCTCTGAAAGGGGCGTATTTTAATGGAGGCCTCAAAACGAGTCAATTTCGCCAGAATTGTCAGGGCTTGGAGGCGAGCGCTCACCTTGGTCACAGTAAGGCCTGCCACGACCTGCCTCCTTGCTCCCCCGTGCCATCTTCTGTTAATAATGCCTCAGTAACGAGAGAATTGTCTATGAATTTCGACCAGTTCCGAAATCTTTCTGCTGCGACGTTCAGGGAAATTGCGGAGGCGTAATGGCTCGACTGGGTGTGAATATCGATCATGTGGCGACACTCCGGCAGGCGCGCGGAGGGACCGATCCAGACCCCTTGACGGCAGCAATTCTCGTGGAGCTGGCCGGTGCCGATGGCCTGGTTGTGCATCTGCGTGAAGACCGCCGGCATATTCAAGATCGAGATCTCACCATGCTGCGGGAAATCGTTCGAACGAAACTGGATCTGGAAATGGCGGCCGACGACGCCATGGCTAAAATTGCGCTGAGCGTGAAACCGGATCTCGTGACACTGGTCCCGGAACGCCGGCAAGAGCTGACCACAGAAGGCGGTCTCGATGTCGCCAACCATCGCGATCGGATTCAAAAGATCGTCGACCTCCTCCGCGACGGAGGCATCCCCACAAGCCTGTTTATCGAGCCGAGTCTCGATCAAATCAAGGCGGCGCACAAAATCGGTGCCGCGTATGTCGAGTTGCACACCGGCCGGTACTCCAACGCCAAACGGTCGAAGGAAGAAGATGAAGAATTCGAGGCCATCACCCAGGCAGCTAAACTGGCTTACAAACTCGGCCTCGGCGTCAACGCCGGGCATGGCTTGACCTATAAAAATGTGAAACGACTCGCCAAATTGCCCGAGATTGTGGAATTCAACATCGGTCACAGCATCATTGCCCGATCCGTCATGGTCGGATTGGTCCAAGCTGTGCGCGAAATGAAGGAATTGGTCGCCTAGTCCGGTCCCTACGGCACGGACTGGCCAGCCTCGCCGCAAGAAACCGGCCGGGAGTCACAGTACACCATGATACCGATCGTGACCGCCGAGCAAATGCGGGCCTTGGATCAGCGGACAATCACCGAGGCCTTGGTGCCATCCCTGATGCTGATGGAACGAGCCGGAGCGGGGGTCGTCACCCAGCTTGAAGCCCGGTACGCACCCCTCGCCGGGAAATCGGTCATCATCCTCTGCGGCAAGGGAAACAATGGGGGAGACGGTTTTGTCGTCGGCCGGCTGTTACGACGAAAACAGGCCCGAGTCCACATCCTGCTGCTCACATCCCCGACGACCTCAGTCGCGATGCAAAGACGATGTACCTACGATTTCTCCGATCGGCAGGGAAATCGGCCGTCACATGCCCAACCAGCGCCGAGGCGATACAGGAGCGATTGGCGACCGGCGAGATTCTTCTCGATGCAATTCTCGGCACCGGCCTCTCCACCCCCGTCACCGGGCTCTATCGTGATGCGATCGAAGCGATCAACGCCGCCGGCCGCCCGACCGTGGCCGTCGATCTTCCATCAGGCTTGCATGCCGATACAGGAGCGGTGTTGGGAGCCGCCGTGCGCGCGGATCTCACGGTGACCTTCGGATTGCCGAAAACGGGGCTCTACAGTGGAGCCGGCATCGATTGCGCCGGAATGGTTCGGCTCGTGGATATCGGGATCCCCGCCTTCTTTGTCGAGTCCGTCGGAAGCCGACTGATGCTGCTGACCGATACGGACGCGCGCGCGGCACTCCCCTCGCGACGCCCCTCCTCGCCCAAAGGCACGTACGGCCATCTCGGTGTCATCGCCGGATCGGTTGGCAAGACAGGCGCCGCGGCGATGGCTGCGCTCTCAGCCCTGCGCATCGGAACCGGCTTGGTGACAGCCGCCATCCCCTCGAGCGCCAATGATATTCTGGAAGCAAAACTCCTGGAAGTGATGACCCTGCCGATGCCGGAGACGAAAGCTCGAACCTTCGCGCGATCCGGATTGGATCGCTTGCTCGCGTTCGCCGGCGCCCGGGATGCTATCGCGATCGGACCGGGCCTGACCACCCATCCCGAGACCGTCGACCTGGTACAGGAACTCGTGAAACGAATCGACAAACCCTGCGTACTGGACGCCGATGCGTTGAATGCATTGGCCGGGAAGTCCTCGTTACTGACCGAGTGCAAGCGACCGCCGATTATCACCCCGCACCCTGGCGAGATGGCCAGGCTGGAAACGGAGGCAACCACCCAATCGGTCAATGACGACCGTCTCGGCACGGCCACCAGATTTGCGCGAGAACGCGGTGTCTTTGTCATTCTCAAAGGCGCCTGTACGGTGATTGCGCGCCCAGACGGTCTGGCAGCCATCTGCCCGACCGGCAACCCTGGAATGGCCACAGCCGGTACCGGGGATGTCTTGACGGGCATGGTCGGCGGGCTCCTCGCTCAAGGCTTGGCCCCTTGGGACGCCGCCTGCGCGGCGACATACTTTCATGGCCTGGCCGGAGATTTGGCCGCGCAGCATCTCGGCCAAGCCGGCATGATTGCAAGTGATCTCATTCGGCACATCCCCCATGCCCTCTCGCCGACCACACACACCTAAGCCGGTGCCATCACCCGCGGCACCTGTCGGACCCACCACCGCGGGGCCTCCCCCTATCGGTAAACCGTGGCACGTTGTGCTTCGCTCTCCAAAACACACCCACCGCCTGGGACGCTGCGTGGGCACACTTCTCCAGGGAGGCGAAGTGCTGGCCCTATTCGGCGAATTGGGAACGGGCAAAACCTCACTGGTGAAAGGCATCGCCGACGGACTACTCGCCGAACCGACGGACGTGAGTAGCCCCACATTTACTCTGATCCACGAATACCAAGGACGTCTCCCACTGGTCCACACTGACCTCTATCGCCTGACCGCCGGCCAGCTCGAAAACACCGGCCTCAACGACTACCTAGACGGCCATACCGTCATGGCGATCGAGTGGGCCGACCGATGGGGCGACGATCTTCCGACGGACCGACTCGATATCCACTTGTCGCACCATCCTCCGGCGACCCGGCGTGCAATTTTCACAGCCAGAGGCCCTGTTGCACGACGCCTGCTGGACACGCTTCGCTCCAGGCTCTCCACCGATCGCCCCACTAGAGCGGATCAGCAAACCCGTGTACAATTGAGCCGGCCAAGGAGGGCCTCGCATTGATCCGACTGATATTGGTGGGAACGCTACTGCTGCTCACATTGTCGTTTTTCTTGCAGAACCAGGAGCAGGAAGTCACTCTGCGGTACTTTTTCGGCCTGCGATCCGCCTCCATCCTGATCTATAAACCGATTTTGGCCGCCTTCGGTGTCGGACTGCTGGTATCGGGGATTCTGCTATTTCCGGCCTGGGTGCGCGGCCGCATCGAACTCAGGCGCAAAACCAAGGCGCTGCAGGAAGCCGAGGTGGATCTGGAGCGCCTCCGACAGGCCCTCGACAAGGCCGCTCGCCGGGTGGGATCGTCTTCGGATATTCCTGCTGAGGGGGAGCCCTCCGATGGGTGACGCCGACGGCACCCCATTGATGCGGCAATATCGCGACATCAAGCAGGCCTATCGCGATGCCATCCTTTTTTTCCGTGTCGGTGATTTCTATGAAATGTTCCAGGAAGACGCGGTGGAAGCGTCCAAACTTCTCTCCATCGCCCTGACATCCCGGGATAAATCCAGCGAAACCCCGATCCCGCTCTGCGGGGTCCCCTATCACGCCGCCACCAACTACATCGCGAAACTCCTCCGTGCCGGCCGTACCGTCGCACTCTGCGAACAAGTGGAAGACCCCAAACTCGCCAAGGGTCTCGTCCGCCGAGAAGTCGTTCGACTCTATACCCCCGGCACACTCATCGATAGTGAATTCCTCCCCTCCACAGAATCCAACGTGCTGGCCGCGGTGACCGTGCGCATTCGCGCCACAGGTACCGGACGCAAAGAATCCTCCTACGGACTCGCCACGCTCGAGGTCTCGACCGGGGACTATTGGCTCAGTGAGTTTCACGGGATGCAGGCAGAGGCCGCCCTGCGGGACGAACTGGCCCGCCTCGACCCGAAAGAACTGCTGTTTCCCGAAGATCTTTCCCCGGACGAACACCAGTGGACGGCCGACCTGACAGGCTCCCGATGCTGCACCCAACCTGCAACGTGGTTCGACCTGGAGCAGGGTCGTATCGCGCTACAAGAGCAGTTCCACGTTCATTCCCTGGAAGCCTTCGGCTGCCACAGACTCGCACTGGGCATCCAAGCCGGAGCGGCCGTGTTGCGTTACGTCAGAGAGACCCAGCCATCGGCCCCGCTCGATCATATCCGTCCGCCACGAGTCAGGCAGGATCATGACGCCATGCACCTGGACAGCGTCACTATCCGCAATCTGGAACTCATTAGGCCTGCCGGTCGTACGGAGGAATCGTCGAACCAGTCGGTTTATACCCTATTAGGCGT
>JACOEF010000332.1 GCA_024998705.1 Nitrospira sp. | reverse complement strand
GGGATTTGAATCCGTCCGAGGACGGGATCAAAGAGGCCATCAGCCCAACCCGGGCTCCCCGTGGCGTTTTGAAACTGATTCTTAGTGTGGAGAACGACCATAATAGGTTTTGAAGGGAAAAAAGTGAATTTCTGTCCGATGTCCCGATAGGCTTCTTCAAGAATATCCAGCACGGTCGTCCAGGTGTCCGGGTCCTCAGCGCCGTCGTATTTAACTGTAAAGTGGAGGCTGCTGCGGGTTGAGAACTTTTCTTCCACCTTCTCGGCGCGATGGACCTTCGCTGTCACCGTTTTCAGGTAGGACTGAAGGCCTGGGTCTTTTTTGATCCGCTCTTTGGCCTGCGCCAGATGTTTGTCGGCTTCGGGGAGGTGATCCTTTTCCTAGAGCAGGTCCGCCAAGGCGACGTGCGGGAATGGCTCGTCCGGAGACAGCGCCACGATCTTCCTGAGGAACTCCTCTGTGAGCGCGGGGTCGCGTAGTCCCCAGTAGGCGTGTGCAAGGTTAAGGTGGGCAATCGAATTCTGGGGGGTCGAGCGCGACCGCCTTCTTAAACGCTTTCACGGAGACCTCAGTCCCGCCCGTTCTTTCTTTGAGGATCCCCAGGTTATTCCAGAGAATGGCCACGTGACGCTTCGTAGCGGATTCCGTCAGGATCGAGGAGGGGAGTTCCTCGAGTTTGGTCTCTGCCAGGACCACATTGTGCTTTTCCAGTTCGTCATGAATGGCTCCGAGCAACTCGGAATGTCTCGCAACCGGAATGCTGACGGGGTCGATGGTCCGCGACCGTTTCACCTCTGGGGCGGAGCGTTCCTGCGGCGGTCCCACGGGAGCGGTCGACGCCGGGCTGACCTCCTCAACGATGACCTGCGGGGGTGGAGTCGGTGTCTCGTGGAAATAGTGCGGCTTCAGCCAGGTTTGATAGAAAATAAAGATGCTGATTAATACAGCTAGCGCCCCAAGAATATGTTTGATATTGCGTCGATACATAGGTGTCCTTCCATGAGTCCTCGGCAGGTTGACTCTAACACCGAGGCAGGAGGGGACAAAGGAAAGTCGCAAAAGCAGCCGGACGCTGGTACGACCGAGTCTCGAGTCAGTGAGGGGCCTCTCGTTGAGCCGTCTTGATGGCTGTGGTACGATCCCGCTCCAGGATGCCACCGCCGGATTCTTCTGACCCACATGATCCGTTCCAAGCCTTTCTGTATCGTGTGAGCAGACCGATAGAATTTGCTTGTCGGGATGCCTATGCCCATCTCTCGACGGTCAGGAATCTTGACCGTTTCGTGTCGGAGCAGGTGATCGGGACACTCGGCGAGCGAGTCTATCCTCGAGCGCTTGAAACCGAGCTGCTCTCGCTCCGCAATCTGTTTATCGATTTCCATGCCAGGCTCACGCCTGCTGAACAGCAAGAGCGGCTCACAAAAGCGCTGATATTGCTCAGTCGACTACAGGGAGATGCACGAGCGACGAGTCAGCCCATGAGTGTTCAGATGGAGAGCCGCCCGACGCCTCCCTTCGTTCGATCCGGCCCTGCGCGACCCCTGTGGGACCTGCCGATTCAGTATGCCAAGGGGGTTGGCCCCAAGCGAACGCTCTTGCTGGAACATTTGGGTGTGCACACCGTCGAAGAGGCCCTATGGGCGCTACCCTGGCGGTACGAGGACCGGTCTGCCATCACGCCGGTGGCCGAACTTGTCCCAGGAGCGATCCAGAGCGTCTGCGGGGTGATCACTCAA
This sequence comes from Nitrospira sp., assembly GCA_024998705.1. Taxonomy (GTDB): domain Bacteria; phylum Nitrospirota; class Nitrospiria; order Nitrospirales; family Nitrospiraceae; genus Nitrospira_A. The sequence continues at coordinate 2,629 of JACOEF010000332.1, read as the reverse complement.
GCGGAGTTGACCCGTGCACGGTTCCGCCGGCTGTCGATTCTCGATGTGGCGGTCCGGGACGCAACGGGGACCGTGCATGCGGTGTTTTTTAATCAGCCGTACTTGGAAGATGTCTTGAAAGAAGGCGTGCGGGTCATGGTGGCCGGGCGAGTGATTGCCGGCCGTCGCGGATGGACCGATCTGCGGCTGGAAGCGACGCAATTCGAAGTGCTGAGTGGCAGCGAGGATGAGCTGGTTCATATCGGGCGCATCGTTCCGATCTATCACGAGACAAAGGGGTGGACGTCGCGCCAGATGCGGGTCTTGATGCAGGGGTTGCTCGCGGAGTACGGGGCTGAGATGGAGGAAGTATTGCCCCTGTCTGTGCGGGCGCGTCACCGGCTGCCGCCAATCGGCGAGGCGATTCAGCAGGTGCATTTTCCCCTGCCGAACACAGACCTCTCCGCGCTCGACCGAGGCGCGACACCAGCCCATCGCCGATTGGTCTTTGAAGAGCTGTTCGTACTACAGACAGCTCTGGTGCTTCGCCAACGGGAGACAAAGGAAGAGCAGAAATCATGTCGGTTCAATCCTCATGTCGCGCAGTTGCCGCAGCTGGCGAAGATCCTTCCCTTTACGCTGACTCCTGCGCAGGAACGCGTATTTCGTGAGATTCAGGCTGATATGGTCAGCTCGCGGCCGATGAATCGTTTGGTGCAAGGTGATGTCGGGTCGGGAAGACTGTTGTGGCGCTGCATGCCCTAGTGATGGCTTGTGGATCGGGGTACCAAACCGCGCTGATGGTCCCTACCGAAATTCTGGCCGAGCAGCACTACCTGAACCTCGCCCCCTTGTTAGACGCCGTGGGGTTCAAGGCGGTGCTTCTGACTAGTGGCGGTAAGGCAAAAGAGCGACACGAGACGCTACAGCAGTTGGCGTCAGGTGCCGCACAGGTTGCGATCGGGACTCATGCATTGATTCAAAAAAAGGTCCGGTTTGCCCAGCTTGGGTTGGTGATTGTCGATGAGCAGCATAAGTTTGGTGTCTTGCAGCGAAAGACGCTGTTGGAGAAAGGGTACCGGCCGGATGTGCTGGTGATGACTGCGACGCCGATTCCGCGAACCTTGGCCATGACGGTCTATGGGGATTTGGATGTATCGGTGATCGATATGTTGCCGCCGGGCCGCAAACCGGTGCGGACCCTGCTCTACACCGAAGGACAACGGCACAAGGCCTGGCAATTGGTGGGAGATGAGCTGAAGGCCGGACGTCAGGTATATATCGTCTATCCGCTGGTCGAGGAGTCTGAGAAGGTGGATCTCAAGGCAGCCATCCAGGGCGCGGAGCACCTGCAGCGAGAGGTCTTTCCTCAGGCGCGGGTGGGGGTGCTGCATGGCCGGCTTCCGTCGGCGGAAAAAGAGGCCACCATGGCGGCGTTCAAGGCCGGGACGATTCAGGTCCTCGTGGCCACCACGGTGATTGAGGTCGGCGTGGATGTGCCGAATGCGACCGTCATGGTGATCGAGCATGCCGAACGATTTGGCTTAGCGCAGTTGCATCAATTGCGAGGACGAGTCGGTCGTGGCGCGCATCAATCCCTCTGCCTGTTGATGGCCACATATCTTGCGCGGGAGTCGCGGGTGCGGGTCGGCCGTGATGGTCGGCCTGAGCAGAATGGCTCTAATGCGCAGCAGCGGCTGGCGGCGCTGGTGAACTCGAACGACGGATTTGTCATCGCTGAAGAAGACCTCCGCATGAGAGGCCCCGGTGAATTTCTGGGACTGCGCCAGTGGGGGATGTCGGAGTTTCGGGCCGCGAATCTGGTGCGCGATGCACCTTTGCTGGAACAGGCAAGGCAGGAAGCCATCACGTTGTTGGAGCAGGATCCCGGCCTGACATGGGCACAGCACCAATCGTTCAAGGCCGCCGTGCTTCGACGTTGGCGAGGCAAGTTGGCGTTGGGAGATGTGAGTTAGATCGCGTGGAGCCTGCGCCGGTTGGGTATGGGGTAAAGAGGTAATCGATGGGAATGTTGCAGCGGTTGAGTCACGATTTGCGGGCGGGCTGGGTGACATTGCGGCACGGCACGGCCAAAGCTGCTACGCGCGCCTTGGAAGAGGGCGAACTGCTGCGCTATCGCCTGGAATTGCGAAAGGGGGATCAGCAGCTGGATGATTTGCACGGTGACATCGGGGAGCGCACGATCGCCTTGCTCGATCGGGGTGAATCGGCAGACCGCATTCTGTCCGATTCCGAAATTGTCCGCATGTTGCAACAGGTGCGGACGTTGCAGGATGAACGGACCAAGTTGCTGCTGGAGATGAATGACATCACCGTCGAAGGGCAATGAGACTCGGTCGATGACTCGCAAGACGACTCCATCTCCACCTCCACGAATTTTCGCCGGGATGGATATCGGGACCCTTACCTGCCGGTTGCTCATTGCAGAACTGACTCTAGGCGGAGGGGTGCGAGAGCTCCGATCCGATCGGCGTATTCTTCGGCTCGGCGAAGCAGTCGATCGAGACCGTGTGTTGCGTCCCGATGCGATGCAGCGGGTGGTGGCGACACTGAAGGAGTGGGGCCAACTAATCGACCGCTATCACGTTGAAGCGGCAGCAGCCGTAGCGACGAGTGCGGTGCGCGACGC
>JACOEF010000112.1 GCA_024998705.1 Nitrospira sp. | reverse complement strand
GTCTTGGCTCGTCGCGATGTCTCACACATTGTGGCAACCGACCGAGACCCTCGCGCCCTGGCCTGCGCCCGAGAAAACCTACTGCGATTGGAGCTCGCCGATCGGGTGGAGGTGGTGCAGGCGGATCTCTTTCCCGAAGGCAAGGCGCCACTCGTGGTCTGCAATCCGCCGTGGGTCCCGGCACGGCCGACCTCCCCGTTCGAACAAGCGATCTACGATCCGGACAGTCGCATGTTATCCGGCTTCCTGAACGGTCTGGCAGCACACCTGGAACCGGAGGGGGAAGGCTGGCTCCTGCTCTCCGACCTGGCCGAACATTTGGAGCTTCGAACCAGAGCAGAGTTGCTCGCCGCGTTTGAACAAGCCGGGCTCGTTGTCATCGGCAAGACCGATATCCGTCCGCATCATCCTCGAGCCTCCGACCAGGCTGATCCACTCCGCGCCGCCCGTGCGGCAGAACTCACATCGCTGTGGCGACTGGAAAGGCGATAACAGACGCACTGGAGGATTCATGGAATCCCCCCTTCACCGCTTCGTGGATCACTTCGTGCCGTCGCACCAGAGCTACCGTTTCAACCTCCTCATCCTTGCGGGGCTATCCCCGCATCCCCGCTGATCCCCGCATAAGCTGCCGACTCCTCGCATCAACACAATTCCGCTAAACCCTTATTCTTCCATCGTTTTTTGATTGTCAGTCCCATTGCTTCGCCTGGCCTCCGCCTTGCTCTACGCACCGCCCAACAGCGGGCAACGCGGCAAGGAAGGAGGTGAGCAGTACAACGCCCGCCCCGCAACATCAGGAGCCGTCGATTCCTCTATCAGCCACCAGCGGGCCGGGGTAACCCGGCCCAACAACACAAGGAGCAGGTCACCATGCAGAAATCACCCACAGCCAGCATCGCCGCAGGACCAGTTTCTCCCAGCCTCATTATCGGCCCGGATAAAGACAGGAAAGATGTCTACATCCTGGCTGGACTGGTGTTCTTCCTTGCCGTCGTCGTCTCCGCCTTCTGGTACTACTCCCAGGTGGACGAGGCGGCCCATAGCAACCCATCAGCAGACGCCCTCAATAGCGCTCAGGTGGCCCAAGCTCTCACCAATTCCACGGACCACACATCGATCTCCGCCACGATCACACCGACGCATGTGGACAATGTCCCGGTGGCGACCAGAAGTACCGACATCCTGCACGACGATATTCACTTTGAAATCGGCCGCAAAGGTTTAAGCGATGACGGCAAGGCCGCGCTGCTGCGGCATGCGGAGTTCCTCAAGAGCGAGCGGGATTGGGGCATCCTGCTCCAAGGGTATACCGATCAACAGGGGTCGATGAGCTTCAACAAAATCCTGGGCATGAAACGCGCTGAGACCATCAAACAGCAATTGATCGCGCTGGGGGTGCCGGAGTCGTCTATCCGCACCGTCAGTCTGGGTGAGGAGGGCGCTCTCTGCATCGACAATAGCGACGTCTGCCGACAGATGAATCGGCGGGTGCACTTGGAGATGCGAAAGATCGGCCAGGAACACATGGTGATTCCTGCCACCGCCACTGAAGCGACGACCGATCCGTTCTCCAACCACATGGACCTCTCGATCGAAGCCGAGCAGAGCAACGAGAGCCTTCCCCCTTCGAGCGCCGAGCCGGTGGAAAGCACAGAAGAGCAGACTGACGGGAACTAACTGGCTACCGGGCATCGTCTCTGGGAACGACGGTTGTCGTTCCCAGAGACGCCCGCTGCACATCCACCATCCGATCTCTATACACGAGGACACCATGCTGCATGACTTTCTCTCTGCTCACCGGCACCGGGCCGTACACGCTGTCGCCCGCCTGGCCCTCTGCGCCCTCCTCACCACCACGGGAATGGGCACCACACCGCCACCGGCGTCCGCTACCGAATCGGCTGAATCGCTGAGACTCGGCGTCGTTCCCACCATGAGCCTCAACGAAGTGACGGAAGGCGCGCTGCTGTTCCGTACGAATCAGGCCGGACGATATCGACCGGCCCCCATCCTCAAGACCGACGTCCAGATTGCCGTCACCGGCATCATCGTCCGCGCAACGGTTCGACAGGAGTTTACGAATCCCAGCCGGCAGAAGGGCGATTGGTTGGAAGGTATTTATGTCTTCCCGCTGCCGGAAAACGCCGCAGTGGATCACCTCCGCATGAAGGTCGGCGAGCGGATCATTGACGGGCAGATCAAGGAACGCGGCGATGCCAAGAAGGTCTACGAACAGGCGAAACAGGAGGGCAAGCGGACGGGCCTCGTGGAGCAGGAGCGGCCCAACATCTTTACCACCTCGGTGGCCAACATCGGGCCGGGTGAACATGTCACCATCGAGATTGAATACCAGGACACCATTCGCTACGAGAACGAACAGTTTCAGCTCCGCTTTCCCATGGCCGTCGGGCCGCGCTACATCCCCGGTGTGCCTGTGATCATCGAAGGACAAGATCCCAAGGGATCGGGAACCAGGCTCGACACCGATCGGGTGGCCGACGCCTCGCGCATCACACCGCCGATGCAATCGCCCGGGCAAGGATCGAGCAACCCGCTCAGCCTCTCCCTGACCCTGAACCCCGGGTTTCCCATCACCAAGATCGAATCGCCGTTCCACCCGATCATCAGCATTCAAGATCAGGACGGCGGGTACAAGATCGCGCTTCGGGAAGATGCGATACCGGCTGACCATGATTTTCAGCTCATCTGGCATCCGGCGCCGCACACCGAATCGATGGCTGCTGTCTTGACCGAACAGCAAGACGGCGAGACCTATGCCATGCTTATGCTCGTTCCGCCGACACAGCACCATGAGCAGACGTCCCGGATTCCGAGGGACATCACCTTCATCATCGACCGATCGGGATCCATGGCCGGCGTATCGATCGAACAGGCCAAGAGTTCCCTGGTCGCCGCGCTTTCACGGATGACCGCACAAGATCGATTCAATATCATTCAGTTCAATCATATGGTCCGGTCACTGTTCCCGATCCCTCAATCCGTGACGCCCAAGACGATGCAGCAAGCCATCCGGTACACCGAACACCTCACGGCCGACGGCGGAACCGAGATACTTCCCGCTTTGAGACAGGCGCTCCAGAGTCCGCAAGACAATTCCAGGCTCCAGCAGATCATTCTCATCACCGACGGACAGGTCGGCAATGAGGAGGAATTGTTTGAACTGCTCCACCAGCGCGTGGGCAGCCGACGCCTGTTCACCATCGGAATCGGCTCCACGCCCAACAGCCACCTGATGCGGAAGGCCGCGGAATCAGGTCGCGGAACCTTCACCTATATCGGCAACGTCAACGAGGTAAAAGACAAGCTGGATGGACTGTTCAAGAAACTTGAGCGCCCGGTGCTCAACAACATCACGATCGATCCGGCCGGCTGGTCCGGGCTCGAACAGTTCCCGGCCACAATTTCCGACCTCTATGAAGGCGAACCGATTGTGCTCGCGCTCAAAGCTGCGACGCTTCCATCTGAAGCCATGCTGCGCGGACAGGTCGGCACCACCACCTGGTCGGTCCCGGTTTCGTTCCACAATGCCACCGCTCGTGGAGGGATTTCCGTCTACTGGGCCCGACAGAAGATCTCCGCACTTATGGACGAGACCTACAAGGGCGGCTCTCAAGAGGTGATCCGAAAAGCCGTGCTGGATGTGGCCCTTCACCACCACCTGGTCAGCCGATACACCAGTCTGGTGGCTGTTGACGTGACGCCGGCGAGGCCGACCGATCGGCCGGCCGCCGAGCAGGATCAAGTCACGCCTGTTGCGAGCACAGAGGATCACGCAGCACTCACGGGCTTGCCCAGGACCGGAACCGGCGGGCAATTGCAGATTTTGCTGGGGCTCGCGGCGCTTCTGCTCGCCGGATTCGTGTTGGGACTCCGCAAACAGGCGGCATGAAGCGGTCACGATTGTATCCCCGTCTGTCGGCGGCGCTGATGGTGAGCCTCCTCACCATCGGCTGCTGGCAGGTCGCGGAAGGATCCTGGATCTATGCGAAGGCCGGGCTTGCGCAGTTCCTCCTGCAGCGGGCCTGGTCCCGCGCCCTGGCGGGCGAACCGATGCCTAAACCATGGCCCTGGGCCGATACCTGGCCGATCGCGCGGCTTCGCCTGCAAGCCCGCGCGGTAGATCTGATTGTCCTGGCCGGCGCCCACGGCCGGACCCTGGCATTCGGCCCCGGCCATGTCAGCTCCAGCGCGTTGCCCGGTGAGACAGGCACCATAATTATGACCGGCCACCGGGACACACATTTTCGTTTCCTGAAAGAGCTCCATCCGAACGATCACCTTGACCTGACAGGACGTGACGGAATCACCCGGCACTATCGAATCATAGACCGGCGAATCATGGATTCACGCCGAGATGTCATTCAGACCGGACCAGATAAACAGGACTTAGTCCTGGTGACCTGCTTCCCCTTCGAGGCCATCCAGGCCGGTGGGCCCTTACGCTATGTAGTACGCGCCGAGCGAGTCTATTGACTCGTGCGACCGATCTACCCTGACTGAAAGCGGAGCGCCAGTCAGAACCGCGCAACAATCACAGGGTCACCCGGAAGAATATGTCACCGGGGCAGAAGGCGCCTGTCTACGCACAGCTCCTTCAACGAACTGAACCTCACGAACAAGCCGTATAAAAAGTCGGTCCTGCTCACTGCCACTCTCCCTATTTTATGGTCATCGTCAGCCTCTTCTTCCGACGCACAGGAATGAACGTATAGGAATCACACACTGCTCGGCTCACCTGGTCGTTCGCCGCCATGCAGTATTGGCAATCAGCCTTTAATGCTGATTGCCCAATGGCCTGACCGCCCCTATCCTTGATTCGTTCTCCAGCTCGGTTAGCCGAGTCCCGCGTTCACTTCTCACGCCCTCGTCCTTGCACAGCTGCCTGAAACGAGTATTCCTCGTTTCTCAGACGTTGTGAGTTGATAAGCAGAGTGACCACCGCCTGCATAACAGGTATTCGCATCTGTTGGTCTACGAGCGAAATAGCAACGAGCGCTCCGTGCGGCATCGCTCGCTTTGCATAAATGAAGAACCCCTGCTGCAGGCTATGCCATGGCAGGGCAACACCTTGAGCGCGCCGGACGTCAATTAACGATGGGAGGGATAATCGGTTCTGCAACACAGACTGGCTATGACCACCAATCACATGTGTGGCATTCATTTTGCTCAATTCGTCGCTGTGCCACGAACTCCATCGTGTGATTCAGGCGCGGGCGACGCACTGCCGGAGAGGTCGGGAATGAAAAAGACTGCACTGCTGCTCATAGTTACGTTTCTTCTGCTGCCCGGATTGAGCGAGGCACGCTGTCGAACGGTGGGTGAAAGTGCCAGCCTCGGCACGGAATACGGCACGTTTCCGCTCTATCCCGCAAAACGCCTCATCGAGGCCGGCGAGAAGCGTGACAATGCCTCGCTGCAGTGGATAGGGTACGGGATCGGGCTGCCACTCTTTGTTGTAGCGATGCCGTTCGCCATGGTGGGAGCGGGAGTGGGTGCCGCACTACATCCCTGGACGAAATGCCATCAGCATGAAGATGATTGGGTCGACCTGAAGTAATCCGATCAATATGGAGAATCTCCCGCTGCGTAGCCAGAATCAAACCGACGTGGCGCCATGCCCAGCACGATCCACCCACGTATCTCCGGATAGGAGTGTTGCCTGCGAATTGAAAACCGGACTACCTATCGTAGACCTACTGAAATCGCCGCTCGGTTGAATGCCCTGACCGACCTGCCTCATTCCGTGACCCCTCCCATTCGCGCCGTGCAAAACGGCCACTGCATCTTAACCTCTCCGCACATTCAAACCCTTGCAGGAACAACATATCCCTGCGCCGAGTCTTACCCAACAACTCTGTAACGAGTACATGGACAGCGTGCCGGGAATGGGCGCTTCAGCGGCGCTGACCCCATGAAGCTTTCTTGCGGAAGGGCCGGTGGCCCGATGACGGTTCGCCAAGAAGGGAACCTGGTACAGCACTATCGTGAGCGGGATGAAGGACCAACACTTCTTCTATTTCCTCTAAGAGGACTCGGCCGCTCCTCAGTGCACATCCATCCTACGACCTCATGGCGAGAACGCGTGGCGGCAGTAAGGAGGGACAGGCGACCGTCTCTGTGGATCATTCAACCGGAACAGTTGCCATGATCGCAGTAGAGGCCTGGGCTGACCCGGCCGGCATCCCATTTCCAGTACAGGCAAAAGTCTTCGCGGTGCGGCTCATGCAAGATGTCCCGATAACAGACTTGGCCGTGATAATACACGGCCGCGTTGCCCCCTTTGATGGCGTCCACCTCAGCAGCCGTAAACGGCCTCTCCCGTGCCACTTCCTTCCCCACCGCCTTCCCGACGAACCATTTGTTCGCCTTCGGGTTGTTCGCTTTCGGGTCAGAAGCAGGATGGGCACACTCCTCGTTGACGAACTGACGCCGCAGCGGATATTCCATCACCACAAGTCTTGAGAACGAGCCGTTGTCATGCGCAGGCGTTCGTCCGATATTCTCAAAGCGTTCCTGAACACGAGGCACAACCCCTTCCTCGATTGTCATGATACCCTTGGGTCGCACATCGATGTAGGCACGCAGTGATCGTTTCGCCGCTTCTTGCGCCATATAATTTTCCCAGCCGGGATAGCCGGTCACGAAGACTGCAATAATCGCCGCAATAATCACGCTCCAAAAAATCGCGAGTTTCAGCCGGAACTGCTGCTCCGCAACATTGGGCTTACGGGGTGAGGGATCAGACGGCGGGTCGTGACGACTCGCTGTCTGGGCGGATCCGGTTTGATCGTGAGGAGAGGATCCGGATTGATGCGGGACGTTGGTTGGCTCTGCTTCGCCGTGACTCGCCATGCTGTACTACCAATTTTTGGTCCGTACCAGGAAGTCGCTCGAACAACCTGCCCGAGAACGCGCTCCACCACTATAGGAAAATAGGGGGAGTAAGGCAACCAACTCGTAGGCTGTCACGACGGACGCTGCTGCAGATTCATACGTTGCGATGAAAAGAGGACGGACCGCGATGGATTGACCGGCCGCAAGAACCATCGAACAGGGTCCATGTCAGGACAAGCTCAGGATGGAACCGGCGAGTGGATTCGAGCCACCGGCCTACAGTTTATGGATCAGGATAAGACAGTTTTTACAATGTGCGGTATTTCAAATGGTTCCTCCGTGTAGCTGTCACAACAATGACCTGCGCGCTTTCCGAGGAATCGATCGATTCGAGGGGATTGATGGATTCAAAAAACCTTTTGCACACATTTTGCAGATGTCGTTGAAGCATGAGCTCAACCAGTTTCACTGTAACAGCGACCACGAAATTTCTTTCTCACAGAAAGACAGAAGTCCTTCTCTCGGCATTCCCAGGTATTTTTGCTCGGGGCATTGCCTGTCACATGGGGGCCGATTGCTCCTGTCTCCCGTCCCGCAACCTCGAGGTGATTTCCCTTGCAACAGCCGGAAGGAATGTCCAGTATTACTGAACACCTCCGAGATGTTGAAAAAAATCAGCCAGACAGACTCTCGTTGACTCTACGTACGTTCCGGAACAGAAGACACCGTCTGATACATGGTTGGTCGGTCACATCGACGTCGGAGAGGCTTACCGGCCCGGGCCTGACAACATTCCATCACAATAATCTATCGGCCGAGTGACCCTGCTAGAGACCATTGAGGAGGAGATAGTGAGAGAGCCTTCACTCAACGTCATCACTCCTGCCATCCCGCTCGTCAGCGTCATCATCCCTACTCACAACCGTGCACTGCTGTTAGGAGAGGCATTGACCTCGGTCTTTGCACAGGAGGGACGAGGCAAACTGTTCGAAGTGGAAGTGATTGTGATCGATGATGCCTCATCCGATGAAACCAGTGCCATCGTGCGCCAATTTCCACTGGTGCGATATCTGCGATTTGAGACGAATCGAGGCCCGGCGGCGGCACGGAATGCCGGAATTAAATCCAGTAAAGGAGGGTATGTCGCCTTTTTAGATGATGATGACCTCTGGCTTCCCAACCGTCTTATGGCCGAGGTACCTATTTTAGAAAACCAGAGCGACATTGGGGTCATCTATGGTCACGGGCTCGTGAAGGACATCCGCGGCAATATTGTCCTTTGGCCTCCGTCTGGCCCCTCAGGTCGAGTGTTTGAGGAGTTCTTAACTCGGACCGACGATTTCATCAATATTGACACACTCCTTGTAAGGCGAGAGGTGATTGATCGAGCCGGATATTTTGATGAAACGGTCGAGACAATGGAACACTACGAATTTGCCTCGCGTCTCGCCTATCACTGCCAGTGGCATTTCGTGAACGATCCTGTCGCCCGTGGGAGAGAATCTAAAAAAGGAAAACATCACCAAGATATCATCAGTGGCTCGAATGAGCACGCGCTCCGAATCATTATTGAGAAGACCTTACGGCTGCTTCCAGACTCACCCGAAGCCGACTTGATGAGACGCCGTGCCAGAATCGCCGTCTGTGCAACCATTGCGGGACAACGATGGTGGCGTGGAGGGGGGGTCGAATCCGTTCGAACGTTCCTCCTTTCCGAATTACAGGCTAACCCCTGGTTGGGGGAGGCGCCGGCCATTTGGCAACATATACGAAAAACCGTGCGGGTGCTCGCTGTTTCATCGCACCGCCCCTTGGAGGCCGTGCGCAGATTTTGGGAAGATGTGGTCAAGGCCCTGGGAACAGAATCGCGGGGACCGCAGTATGCCTGGGAAAGTTTCTTGGCGGAGGCGGCAGAAGCGATACGTGAAGATGGGAGCGCACCGTTCCAGGCAGGTGCACTTGCATTGCGCGGCCTGATCCAGAATCCTGCACGATGCACTCGAAGGTTGCTGCTCGTTATTGCCAATATGATTGCGCTCGGGTTCACCCGCCCACCGAGGCTCTTGTTGGAAGCCTGCGGAATTATGAAACCGGAGGCGCGATGGTCGGCCCTTCTCGCACAGCTTGCAGCCTCTCCAAATGTCTTCTTTGTCGAGGTCGGCGCAAACGACGGGTTCGCGTTCGATCCTATCCACGAATCGGTCGTCAAACATGGGTGGCACGGACTTCTGATAGAACCGCTTCCTGACCTGTTTGCGCAACTTCGCGAGACATATGACGGCCGAGAGGGCATGCTGTTTGAGAACGTGGCCGTCGCCGACTATACCGGACAAAAAACAATGATTCGGGTGGACCCCGAAGCAGTTGAGTTGGGGCGCGTACCGTACTGGGCGAAGGGCATTGGGTCGTTCTATCACGACCGAAATGCTCTGGGCGGGCAACGAATTTCCGACGCGGAGTTTGCGACGATTCGACCACATATTATCTCTGAAACGGTCCGATGTGACACGCTCGAGAATTTGTTTCAAAAACACAGGATTCACAAGGTTGATCTGCTTCAAATCGATGTAGAAGGTTATGACTATCTGGTATTGAAACAGTTTGACTTCTCGCGCTTCCGACCCCGTGTGATCCGCATGGAATGGGACAACCTTCCCCAAGATGAAAAACAAATGACCGTCGCTCTGTTGAAGCAATGGGGATATCGAACGAGTCCGCTCGACTTCGATTTGATTGCATGGCACTCGGGCTGAAGGAAGGGCAAGCGTGACTACCACTAGAACCGTCTCACGCTCCACATCGAACAGTCCGAGGTTCTGGGATGTACGGACGTCGGCGGTGATGACCCAGCAGTATGCGCATCACTATCCGGAGAGTTTGCGGAATGGAGTGGACTTGTTGGATGTGCAGCGACCGATGAGCACACAATCAGCACAGCCGCCTGGGGTAACCCCCTTCACTGAGACAGGTTGGCATGAGCACCCTTGGTGGTTGGATGAATATGCCCCTCACATCCTTTCTGTTGCTTCAGCCTGCCCCCTGACTGGTGATACCGCGCGTGCGAGGTCGGAACAACCCCAGGACGGCTCCAGTCGCCGCGGTCCCGGAACCGGCCGCCTGATGGGTCACGAACCATCCTTCCCGTCGTAACCACACATAATTCCGGGGACAGCCATACCGGCGTTTGCTCCGCCACCATGTTTCCACCGCCCGTTTTCGTCTTCCAGCTGGCGCAGCTTCTTCACGTCGCGGACTTCCAACCTCGCATGCTTGGTACGCCATTTCTAAGAGGCGGCCTCCAAGATGCCGTGCTTTCGGCGGAGCTCGTGGCCCCAAGGCCCGCTTTGAGCATCCTTGAGCACGACGATGATCTGTTCCTCCGTGTGCCGTTTTCGAATCATGGCCCCCTCCTGTAGACCCCATCTCAGCACAGTCGGACTTCCTGGCCATTGGTTTAGGGTTCGGAGGGAAGGTCACTGCGTCCGCGCTCACCCTTCGTCTGATTTCCTTTTCAGATTTTGGATTATCACTACGATACCTGGATTCCTCCGGAGTCTATCTCGATTTCACCAAGGCACACATTCCATTCAAGATCGAGCAGATGAACGTCGCTCGAATTTACTGTACCTGGCTATGTCACGGATATTTTGTACAATTTTTTGTCTTCCAAATGTTCCATGCTGTACGGACGATTATGCGAGGTAGCGAGCATTCACACACTTTCTGACACAAACCCTGCGCATTCGCACTGGATTATCAACAATAGTATGGCAGTTCTTGCCTATGCCAATGGCGTCAAGCTTGTCGGCGAAATGGCATCATCTTTGCCTCTTCTAGTCCTGCACGTCATTGTTGCAACTACTTTCCAGGCAAGAGCGCATAGAGATGACGATGGTTGAGCCCATTACCGCGAGGCTCGATCCTCATCGAGCTGTTGAGTTTGCTGAATATCCAAGGATCGGTCGTATGAGCCACCAGGCAGGGTTCTCACTTATAGAATTGATGATTGTGGTTGCCATCATCGGCATTACGGTAGGGCTTGGAGTGCCTGCCTACAACCAATGGAACATGCAGTATCAATTACGACAGGCCACCACGCAGCTCGCAGATAGTCTGACACTCTCGCGAATGGCTGCAATGAACAGAAATAAAGCCGTCACGGTTACGCTCAGCACGTCAGGAGGCAGGGTCACGTTCTCGTCAGCCGATAGTGCCAATGCCTTCGTGCTGCCCAGTGAGACGATGCGGCCTAGTGTGACGGGGGTGACGAGCGTGCCTCTGCCGAGTCCTTCGTCGACACCCGTCACCGTGCAGTATTCTCCCCGTGGTATTCGATCCAGTCCGACGGGAACCGCCGATCAGGTGATTACCCTCTCAAGCACAAATGGTTTGCAATACTCGGTGCTGGTGAAAGCCAGCGGAAAAGTTAAATGGTGCCCATCCTCGACCTGTACATAACAATCAGTGTGGGTGTGTGGCCATGACTATTCGGCTAGACGATCAATATGGATTCACCCTGATAGAAGGGTTGGTGGCCACGGCTATTTTGGGAGTCGGAGTGCTGGCGCTGGCCGGAATGCAAGCCATCGCGCTGGCAAGGAATGTTGATGCCAACGAACTGACCCGAGTGACGAACCTGGCCTCTGACATGACTGAGCGTATTCAGTACAACCGTCAAAATGTCGATGCCTATG
>JACOEF010000023.1 GCA_024998705.1 Nitrospira sp. | reverse complement strand
TGACCTTAATCGCCGCATCCTCGAATCACTTCAATTCCAGGGGGAACAATGAGACATAATTATCTGTTCACGTCTGAGTCGGTCACTGAAGGGCACCCGGATAAGATTGCCGATCAGATCTCAGACGGAATTTTAGACGCCATTATTGCTCAAGACAAGCTGTCGCGCGTCGCCTGCGAAACTATTCTGACAACCGGCATCGCCTTCGTCGCTGGAGAAATCTCCACCAAAGCCTATGTGGAGATTCCCGACATCATTCGCGAGGTCATCAAGGATGTCGGTTATACGGACGCCTCCTGGGGATTCGATTCCAATACCTGCTCAGTCCTGACCTCCATTCACCAGCAATCCGGGGATATCGCCATGGGTGTGGATTCCGGTGGCGCCGGCGACCAGGGACTCATGTTCGGGTATGCCACCAACGAAACCACCGAACTCATGCCGATGCCGATCGTACTGGCCCATCGATTGACCAAGCGGTTGGCCGAAGTGCGCAAGAAAAAGATCCTGAAATGGGTTCGCCCCGACGGCAAATCCCAAGTCACGGTGGAATACAAAGACGGGAAGCCCTTCCGTATCGATACCATCGTCGTCTCCACGCAACACAGCCCCGATGTAACCAATAAACAGATCGAACGGGATTTGATGGAGCACGTCATCAAGCCCTCCATGCCGAAGGGCTTGTACCAGCCGACAAGCGTGAAACACCACATCAACCCAACCGGTCGATTCGTGGTCGGCGGCCCGATGGGCGATACCGGCCTCACCGGCCGGAAGATCATTGTCGATACCTACGGTGGACATGGGAGCCACGGCGGCGGGGCCTTCTCGGGGAAAGATCCTTCAAAAGTGGATCGTTCAGCCTCGTACATGGCTCGCTACATTGCTAAAAACATCGTTGCTGCCGGATTGGCCGCAAAGTGTGAAGTCCAGCTGGCCTATGCCATTGGCGTGGCCGATCCCGTCTCCGTCTTGGTTGACACCAAGGACACCGAGAAGGTCGCACCCGAAAGCCTGGATAAGCTTGTCCGGAAGCATTTCCCATTGACTCCGCGTGGAATCATCGACCATCTCAAGCTCCGCCGGCCCATTTTCAAGAAGACCGCCGCCTACGGACACTTCGGTCGTAACGAACCGGGATTCACCTGGGAAATTACCGATAAAGCCAAAGCCTTGCGCAAGGACGCGGGCCTCTAAGGTCTCGTCGCGCGTCGCACCAGCCGAGGGGGGCGGGTCGCAAGCCCGCCCCCTTTTTTCTGCATTCGCACATCAATTGATATTCAGCCACAACACAGGAGGACGACCAGTGGACTACGATGTGAAATACATGGGATTAGCCGACCAGGGAAAATTGAAAATCGAATGGGCGGAAGCGACAATGCCGGTGCTCCGACTCATTCGCAAACGCTTTGAGCGAGAACAACCGCTTAAGGGCATCCGCGCCACCGCTTGCCTGCACGTGACCACCGAGACGGCCAACTTGATGAAAACCCTCAAAGCCGGTGGAGCGGATGTTCGCCTTTGCGCCTCCAATCCATTGAGCACGCAAGACGATGTCGCCGCCGCGCTGGTTCGACACGAAGGAATCCCGACCTTTGCCGTCAAGGGAGAGGACAACAAGACATACTACCGACACATTGAGTCGGCCATCGCCCACAAACCACATCTCTCAATGGACGACGGCGCCGATGTGGTCTCCCACCTGCACTCGAAGCGGAAAGACTTACTCCGCAACGTGATCGGCGGAACAGAGGAAACCACCACCGGCGTCATCCGCCTTCGCAGCATGGCTGAAAAGAAAGTACTGAAGTTTCCGGTCATCTCCGTGAACGATGCGGACACAAAACACATGTTCGACAATCGGTACGGCACCGGCCAAAGCACCATGGACGGTATCGTCCGTGCCACCAATCGGCTGGTGGGTGGCTCCACACTTGTCGTTGCCGGCTACGGCTGGTGCGGCCGCGGCATCGCGACGCGTGCACGCGGCATGGGCGCTAACGTCATCGTGACTGAAATCGATCCATTGAAGGGTCTCGAGGCCGTCATGGACGGATTCCGGGTCATGCCGATGGATGAAGCAGCCCCCCTCGGCGACTTCTTCGTCACGGTCACGGGCAACTTGAAGGTCATTCGCGGGGAACACTTTGCAGCCATGAAAGACGGGGCGATCGTCTGTAACTCCGGGCACTTCAATGTTGAATTGGATATTCCTGCATTGGAAAAACTCAGCAAGAAAAAACTCGCCGTGCGCTCGGGTGTGGACCAATACACCCTGAAGAGCGGCCGACGCGTCAGCCTTCTGGGCGAGGGCCGTCTCGTGAATCTCGCCACCGCGGAAGGCCATCCTTCCAGTGTGATGGATATGAGTTTCGCAAACCAGGCCTTAGGCGCCGAATATATCGTGAAGAACTATAAGAAGCTGGAGAAGAAGGTCTATCCGGTTCCGGCCGACATCGACAAAGAAATCTCCCGGCTCAAACTCGCCGGCATGGGCGTGTCAATCGACAAGCTCACGAAAGAGCAGGTGAAGTACTTGGCCTCGTGGGAAATGGGAACCTAGTATCTATCGGAAATAGCCGGAGCCGCTCTCGTGGCGGCTCCGGCCCATCCACCGGGCAATTCTGAGCGGTTGGGCGATCTCCTCAAGTCACTCCGCACGCTCGTACTACTCTCTCTGTTTACTCTCCATAATTTTTGCAAAGTCCTGCTGAATGCCTGTCCTGCGCCTTCAGCTTCAAGGCCACCGCCCAACTATTGCCGGACGCCGTGACTATGGGACAGAATCACGCCATAGGCTTCAGCTTTGATTGGCATAATCAAACGGGGCACCGTCGAATTTTGGAAGGAGGGAGCGACATTCAAGTCGCAGCAGGCACAGGTGTAGCTCCGGCTAAACAGAGCAGATGACATCAAGTCTAGACCACCGCAAACCCCACCGGCAGAGTCACGGCCACAAGCGATAGGACAGGTCCAGCAGTGCGGGCTAGCGTGAATTGACCATGGGAAGTTCGCGAGACCCCTCGGCTTCCTGCTGAATCCGCTGACGCTCGGCCTTTGACTCTTCCAACACACTGTGCAGCAGATCATCACTGAGCTGAGTTAACTGAGCCGCCGCGTCCTTCATCTCCGCATGCTCCACCGCCCGCGAGAGCACCTCG
>JACOEF010000757.1 GCA_024998705.1 Nitrospira sp. | reverse complement strand
CGGGGAGGTGCTCCTCGGTACAGTGTGGAGGATCCCGTCGGGATGTCCTCAGGTGAGAGGGTGTGATATCCTTGCAGGCGCGATGATGAAATCACTCCAGCCGTGCCCGTCCAGTCCGAATTGTGTGTCGACCCAGGCATCCGATCAGGGGCATGCGATTGCCCCCTATCGATACCAGAAAACTCTGGCAGAGGCCAAAGAGGCGCTCAAAACCATCGTGGCCACGCTGCCTCGTGCGAACGTCGTTGAAGAGGGCGAGGCCTACCTCCATTATGAATTTACGAGTCTGCTGCTCCGATTCGTGGATGATGTCGAATTTGTGTTTGATGAGGAGACGAAGACGATCCACTTTCGATCGGCTTCCCGAACGGGTTATAGTGACCTTGGCGTTAACCGGCGCCGCATGGAGGAGATTCGGGCGGTGGTCGACGGACGATTGTAGTGACACATGCGGCAGTGTTGGATCGGAGACCACAGTTTCCGGATTGACGGCCAGGTTGGTGATAGGTACCATCGAGTCTCGGAGTGATTTGGGGTTGAATTGACCCTCCCAAGCCGTCACTATACAACTCAATCACGCCACATTGAGTCGGAGTGTGGACCGGTGGACATGAACATTCGAAATCGTGCCATGATGAAGCAGACTTCCCGCCTCGCGTTGATCCTTCTTCTCGGGTTGTTGAGTGCGTGTGTTTCCGTGCAGGTTGATCCTTTAACCAGCAAGGAGTTTGAGCCTCGACCAGGAAGCGAGGAGGTCACGACGTTACAGCGTGAGCCGAACCATGGGCATGTGCAGATCGCCCGCATCATTGCGACCAGCGAATATGCGAGTGAAGACACGTTGCGTGATCGGATCCTGGCCCGGGCGAAAGAGTTGGGGGCAGACGCGGTTGTCCTTGGGGAGGCGGATGTGCGGCGACTCTCGGATCGTGGCCCCACGTTTCAATCGACCATGGGCACGGGAGTTCCGGTAGGCACGACGGGTAATTCATATCGCAGCGGCTATTGGAATCCGTTTCGAATGGATGCGTGGAGTTTTACGCAGGGAGCTGGTGGCGGGCAGGGCTGGATGCTCCACATGTCAGGGTTGGCCATTCGATATGTCTCTCCCGACGAGCTGCGTGCTGCTCCGAAGCCTGCCTTGTCCACACCATAGTCGAACTTCCGTCGCGCACACGCTCAGTG
>JACOEF010000338.1 GCA_024998705.1 Nitrospira sp. | reverse complement strand
TTAATGGTTCAGTGCACGCAGGTGAGGACAGAAAATCGACATACTCTTGGGCATTGGCCTCGGTAGCAAAGCGACAGAGGCCGTACTCGGGCATATGTGATGATGGATGCCAAAAGGCTAGGCCGATTGAACTACCCTGAAACACCCCCAGAGAGCGGTGTCGGACCTGGAATCCCCCAGGGGTATTGGTGGAACGATCGAGCGCCATGCCGGTTTCCATTGAGCCGTGATCAGCGATACGTGGTGAGTATAGCAAGCTTGCGCGTCGATCGATACCCGCAATTTACGTCAGCGATTGACTTCCCGGGTGAAAGCCTTAGGTCTTAAAGATGTGTGGCCTGCGAGAGCCAGCGCGAAGGAGGAAAGTATGGTGATGTCACATATGCGTTCGATGAGCGGAGTGCTGCTGCTTGCTGCAGTCCTTGCCCTGTCCGGCTGCGGCTATAACGATTTGCAAGGTCTTGATGAGGATACCAAGGCGGCGTGGAGTGAAGTGATCAATCAGTACCAGCGGCGGGCTGATTGGATTCCGAATCTGGTGAGTACGGTGAAGGGATATGCCGCGCACGAGAAGGATACGCTCGAAAGTGTCGTGGCGGCTCGTGCGAAGGCCACCAGCATTCAAGTGACGCCGGAGTTGCTCAAGGACGAAGCCGCGTTCAAACAATTCCAGCAGGCGCAACAGGGGCTGTCGAGTGCGTTGGGGCGGTTGCTTGCCTTGGCCGAGAATTACCCCAACCTCAAGGCGGATCAAGGGTTCCGAGATCTGCAGAGCCAACTCGAAGGCACAGAGAATCGCATCACCGTGGCCCGTAAGCGGTACATCGACAAAGTTGCGGAATTCAATAAGATGGTTCGTTTCTTCCCCACCAATCTCACGGCTAAGTTCCTGCTGCATCTGGATGAGAAGGCCAATTTTGCCGTGGCCGACGAAAAAGCGGTGGCCAAGCCGCCGGAAGTGAAGTTCTAGCGTTGGTCTCGTAAGGCAGGGAACGATTGCGATGCGGATGATGGGCCGAGTAGGGTGGGGGCTCCTCGTCGGATGGCTGTGGCTCACAGGGGTGGCGAGCCTTCCGGCCGTAGCGCTGGATGTGCCGCCGCTCAGCGGTCGCATCGTGGATCAGGCGCATGTCCTCCCGCCGGCCGTAGTAGAGCGACTCACAGCCGATCTGGCCGCGCACGAAGCCAACACGTCCAATCAGGTGGCGGTCCTCATCATTTCATCGTTGGAGGGCGAGCCGCTGTTCGACTTTTCCCATCGAGTGGCCACTGCCTGGAAGTTGGGCCGCAAGGGGTCCGATAACGGCGTCTTGCTTCTCGTTTCGATCAAGGATCGACACATTCGTCTGGAAGTCGGCTACGGGCTTGAAGGGATGCTGACTGATGCGCGGTCGGCCCAGATTATCCGAAACGAGATTGTCCCCCGATTTCGAGCCGGCGATGTTCCGGCCGGCGTCACTGCCGGGGTGCAAGCCATCTTGCGCACGATTGAAGGGACCTACCGTGCACCCGAACATCCGGCCGCTGCTCCTTCTTCGAGTGATACCTTTGCCAATGTTGCCTTCGCGGTGATCCTGGGTATCGTCGTTGGTCTCTTCTTCTCGCGCGCCAATCGGGTGGTGGGGCCTGTCGTCGGGGGAGGCCTCTCGTTTCTCGCTGCCCCATGGGTGATACCGGCTTTGATTGCCGGGGCCGTGAGCCTAGTGCTGGTCGGTCTGCTGAGTGGGTTGGGGCAGGGTGCCGGGTCGGGACGGCGGAGAAATGGCAGTCCATTCGATGGCACCTGGTTCAGCACACAACAAGGCGGCTGGGGCGGTGGCGGTTTTGGCGGGTCGTTCGGAGGATCAGGCGGCTTCTCCGGTGGTGGCGGCGATTTCGGGGGAGGAGGCGCCAGTGGCGACTGGTAGAGGGTCGATGCTGACCGATGAGGAGCGTGCGCGGGTCGAGGCGGCGGTGCAGGCGGCTGAACAACAGACCCGCGCCGAAATTGTGCCGATGCTCGTCGGGCGATCCGGTGTGTATCGCGAGGCGCAGCATCGGGCCGGGTTATTGAGCGCGGTCCTTGTTCTGACGGCGCTGTTGACGATCGAAAGCGCCTGGCTTCCCTGGGGGTGGCATACCGCGAATGATGTCTGGTTGCTTGGGGGGACCATGGTGGCCTATGTCCTCGGATCCTTGGCCGGGACATGGGCTCCGGTGCTGCGACTTTTCACATCACGCGAGCGGATGTATCAGAAGGTGCAATTACGGGCGAAATTGGCGTTTGCTCAGCATGGTCTCGCGCAGACCCGTGAGCGAACCGGGGTTCTGCTGCTGGTGTCTCTACTCGAACGGCAGGTCTCTGTGTTGGCAGACCAATCCTTGCATGATCGGATCACAAGCGAGCAGTGGCAGAAGGTCGTTGCGGTGGTTGTCGAACGACTGAAGGTCGGCGATCTCGCAGGCGGCTTCTGCTGCGGCATCGAAGCCAGCGGGAAGCTACTCGCTCAGGCCTGTCCTGCGCGTGCCGGCGACAATCCCAATGAGTTGTCGAATCGGGTGATCCAAGACACCTGACTGTGGGGTATTGCGGGGCAATAGACGACTTCCTCCAGTTTCGCTACAATCCCCAGTAATGTCCGATCCCGCCGTTTCCGTTGAACCATCTCGGCCAGCTCCGGATGAAACCCGCTCCGTCGTCAAGGCGGCGGGCCTCATCGGCGTGGCGACCTTGTCGAGTCGCATCCTCGGTTTTGTCCGCGACATGGTGTTGGCGCGACTCTTTGGCGCGACTCCGGCAGCCGACGCATTCTTTGTCGCGTACCGCGTTCCCAATTTGTTGCGGGAACTGTTTGCCGAAGGGTCGATGTCCGCCGCCTTTATTCCGGTCTTTACCGAATACCACACCCTCAAGACCAAGCGGGATGCCTGGGAGTTGGCCAGCGCCACCTTCACGACGCTGCTGACGATCGTCACTGCAGTGACCCTGTTGGGTATTCTAGCGGCGCCCGGGATTGTCTGGCTTCTTGCCCCGGGCTTCCACGGGAGTCCGGACAAGCTGGCGCTGACGACGCTGCTGACGCAGATGATGTTTCCCTATCTGATCTTTATCAGCCTGGCGGCCTTGGCGATGGGGATTCTGAATTCGCTGCGCGCGTTTGCGGCGCCGGCCTTCTCGCCGGTCTTTTTCAATATTTTCACCATTGCCTGCATGGTGTTCCTTGCGCCCTGGTTGTCGGAGCCCATCATCGGCGTGGCCATTGGCATCGTGGTCGGAGGGGTGGCGCAATTTGCGATGCAGCTGCCGGGCTTAAAAGGACGCGGGATGTTGTTCGGCTTCCGGTTCTAGCCCGGCCATCCGGGCGTCAAGCGTATCGGGTGGTTGATGGTGCCCTCGTTGCTGGGGTTGTCGGTGACGCAGATCAATATCACCGTGAGCACGATCCTGGCGTCGTATTTCGCCGGCGGACCAACCTATTTGTTTTACGGTATGCGGCTCATTCAATTTCCACTCGGCATTTTCGGCGTGGCGCTCGCGACGGCGATTCTTCCGACGCTCTCCGCGCAGGCCTCCCGTGGGGCGCTGGATGAGTTGCGGACGACGATCGGGTTTGGGCTCAGAATGATTTTTTTCATCATTATGCCGGCGATGGTGGGACTGATTCTCTTACGGCATCCGATTGTGCATCTGGTATTCGAGCATGGGTCGTTTACCAAGGCCGATACGCGGGCGACGGCGACGGCGCTCCTCTGTTATGCCGTCGGGTTGTGGGCCTTCGCCGGGGTGCGTATCATCGTGTCGGCATTTTATTCCCTCCAGGATACGCGAACACCGGCGGTCACTGCAGGGATTGCGGTCGGGGCTAATATTATGTTGTCTTTGTGGTTGATGACGCTGCTGGATGCCGCGGGGCTGGCGCTGGCCACGGCGCTGGCCTCCATGCTGAACGGGAGTATTCTGGTGGCCGTGTTGCACCGGCGTCTGGGGCGTGTCGATTGGGGCTCGATACTACGGTCGGCGTGTCGCGTGTTGGGGGCCTGCATTCCGGTGACGGCGATGTGCCTCTGGGTGGCAAGTGCCTCTCTATGGGATCAGGACGGCGCGTGGGTTGTGAAATCCGCAGCCTTGTTTGGTGGCATCGGAGTCAGCGTGATCGGATATCTTGGGGTGCATATCATGCTCGGATCAGAGGAATTGGACGTGGTGTTAGGAATGGTAAAACGGAAATTCGGACGTGTCGCAAAAAAGTTTGGAGCGGCCTGATATGACGCATGCGAGCACATTTGAGACGCCTTGGGGGCAGGTGACCATCACGGCTTCCGAGAAGGGCGTCACCTCCATTGAGTTGTCCTCCCAGGATCGGGCTGCCCGGCAGCAATCGGCAGAAGACAATGACCAAGCCGTATCTATCGTGGAAGAGGCGCGAGCGCAGCTCCTGGCCTATATTGCGGGCACGCGTCGCGAGTTTTCATTTCCTGTCGATTGTTCGGCCGGCACACCGTTTCAAAGAAAAGTCTGGAAGGCGATCACACGGATTCCCTACGGTCGGGTGCGGTCCTATCAATGGGTGGCCATGCGTGTGGGCGGGAAGCAGTATGCCAGGGCCGTGGGGATGGCGCTTGGGGCCAACCCGGTCCCCATCGTGGTGCCCTGTCACCGGATCATCTCGCATGATGGTTCGCTCGGCGGGTTTTCTTGCGGATTGCCATTGAAGCGTCGCCTGTTAAGTTTGGAAGGCACTCTGGCTCAGTTGCGGAATGCGCAATAAGTTGCCGCTGGTCATTGGTCTGTGAAGGATGATGCATGAAGGCCGTCATTCAGCGAGTGCTCCGCGCGTCCGTTGCGGTGGAGGGGCAGGTTGTGGGCCGGATCGGTGCTGGTCTACTGGTATTGGTGGGTGTCGCGTAAGGTGATGACGAGCGTGACCTGTCCTATCTCGTGGAGAAGCTCCCGAGCCTGCGGATCTTCGGTGACGATCAAGGCAGGATGAATCGCACACTCATTGAGGCCGGCGGGGCGCTACTGGTCGTCTCGCAGTTTACGCTGCTCGGCGATACCAGCAAGGGGCGACGGCCAGGGTTCGACCTAGCTGCTTCACCGGAGGACGCGCGTGTATTGTACGAGGAGATGGTGAGTCGGCTCCGGTCGGCTGGGCTGACGGTGGAAACCGGGATCTTCGGGGCGCACATGCACGTGGAATTGCTCAATGACGGTCCGGTGACGTTCCTGTTAGACAGCCGACGGGGGGCGTCGACGCTCCCTCTCAAGTCTTGATGGGAGATGCCGATAAGGAGTCAGGGAGAAAGTCCGCTTGGGTTGAGCATGGTCTGCTATACTATTTTAAAAGGGCAGGGATTGCCCGGGAGGTCGAGATGGGAAGTCCCGTTTCTCGCAGCCATCCACTCCGTCAGCTCTTCGGAGCGTTGACGGAAAAAAGCTTCACTGAACACCTCGGGTGGCCCGATCTGAACGTCACCGAGTACGTCTCCAACCTGCTCGTCGAATTCGCTCACACCGACCAACTCTACAAAATTCAGAATACGCAGGGCCGCGCCGTCGATTCCGTCGTCGAGATGCTGTTCGAATCCGAAGTGCTGCTGGAAGCGCAATCCTTCGAACGGGAGCGCGAAGTGCACCGCCATATCGGCGACTTCACACTCGTCATGACCGGCCTGTTTCCCGAGTACCTCCGCCGCCTCAAGAGCGTGGGCCGCATCTACCATAAAGATTTTCTCGTGGATTACGTGAAGACGGGCAAACGCTCGTACGGGTTGGTCGCCGAGTACGGCAGCTACGACCCTGAGCAGGATTCCCCGTTATTCCGGAAACTGTCGGAAAACTTCGAACTCTGTGTGACCGGACTGGGGTTTGTCCGGTCAGACTTGGATCGCATGCAAGACCCTGCCTGCCGTCGCGTGAAAGATCTCCTGCTGAATTGAAACCATCACGACCGATCCTGCTCATTCACGGTGGCGCGGGACGCCGCGCCATGACCGTCGCTCAAGCGGCTTGTGCCGAGGCTGCCCTGAGAGAAGGCCACCGGCTGCTCATGGCCGGCACCCCGGCGCTATCCGTTGTGGAAGAAGCCATTCGCCTGCTGGAGGAGTCAGGACTGTTCAATGCGGGGCGAGGCTCGAACCGTCAGCTTGACGGGGTGCAGCGTATGGATGCCTCGATTATGGAAGGGCGCGGCCTGCGGGCGGGGGCTGTGGCCTCCATCGAGGGCATCGTCCACCCCATCACCGCCGCGCGGCTGGTGATGGAAAAGACGGCGCATGTATTGCTGGTCGGGCAACCAGCTTCCCGCTTTGCGGACTATTTTGGGTTGGAACGTGTGCCCCGTGCCAAGCGAACGGCTGGGCCACAGCCGAAGGATTTGCGGCCTCGTGCCGGGTTGAAGCACACGTTGCGTGTGCATCAGGCGATCATGCAGACGGGCCGCCTCCGTGCACGGAGCTTGGGGAAGGAAACCGTGGGCGCCGTGGCCTTGGATCTCGCCGGCACGGTCGCCGCCGGCGCATCAACCGGTGGGGTGGATGTGATGTTGCCCGGCCGGGTCGGCGATACGCCGTTGATCGGATGCGGGGTCTATGCCGATAATGAGACCGGGGCGGTTTCCATGACGGGATTAGGGGAGAGCATCATTCGAGTGGCGGTTGCGAAGGAGATCAGCGATTTATTGGCCAGTGGCTTGAGTCCGCTGGTCTCGGCGAACCGGGTGCTTCGGAAAGTGGTGGAACGTATTCAGGGCGCGGCCGGGGTGCTGGTACTCTCAGCGGATGGCCGGTTCGCCATTCGACACAATACGCCTAACATGGTGGCCGGAGTGATCGGGCGTGATGGCCGCCCGCACGTAAAAGGTCGGTTTGCCTAGCCGTGTGGGAGGCTGATACAGTGACCAGAGAGGTTACTCCATGCCGGCACTCTTTCACCTCGCCTTTCCTGTGCATGACCTCACCGCCGCCAAGCAATTTTACATCGATGGTCTCGGTTGTGTGCTGGGTCGGGAATCCTCCACCGCCGTGACGTTCGGGCTGGCCGGACATCAGCTTGTTGCACATCTCTCAACCGATCCAATCATTCCCCAGAAGGGTGTCTATCCTCGTCACTTCGGCCTTGTCCTGACGCTGGAAGAGGAGTGGCAGGCGTTGCCCGATCGCGCCAAGACGAAGGGCCTGACGTTTTACCAACAGCCCCGGCAGCGGTTTGCCGGCACGCGCATCGAACATCACACCTTCTTTCTCCAAGATCCTTCCCGGAATCTCCTCGAATTTAAATACTATCGGCACGAGTCCGCGATTTTCGGGGAACGAGATGTTTCGGCGGTCGGGGATTCCGAGTAGCAAGGATCCTTCCCCGAAACGTGAAGACGGGTTGGTGTGCTGTGCGACATTAGGGCGATGCTGGCGCCGCTTTCGAACTCTTTGGTTTTATTCAGTGTTCCGTCACCCGTTCCTCGGAAGAAGGAACGTCTTGTGTAACCGGTTGACGGCCGTTTTGGCCGGAGGATGCCCTGCGTCCATTGCCCCGTTCCAGCCATCGGACGATGTGGTGCTGGCGCCGATTTAAGTAGGCGGTATGGCGGATCGGGGCATAACGGCGCGGGGAGGGAAGAATCGCCGCCAACAGCGCTGCTTCGTCGATCGTCAGTTCCTTGGCCGATTTTCCGAAATGGTGTCGCGCCGCCGCTTCCGCGCCGAACACGCCCTGCCCCCATTCGGCGACATTCAGATACAATTCGAGAATCCGTTCTTTCGTCAAATGGTGCTCCAGGGATCGAGTGATGAGCGCTTCGCGGGCTTTGCGCAGCAGGGAGCGTTCCGACGAGAGGTAGAGATTCTTTGCCAGCTGCTGGGTGATGGTACTGCCGCCGCGTTTGAATTCACCGACCTCCAGGTTATACAGCGCGGCATCTTTGATGCCTTCCCAATCGAATCCCTCGTGAGCGAAGAACGAGGCGTCCTCGGCCGCCACAACGGCTCGTTGGAGTGCGGGAGCGATTCGTGACAACGGCACCCAGACGAATTGCGGGTGCAGCGCACGACCTTGTTCCCTGGCCTGGGCCCGCCGTGCCTCCATCAAGGCCGTTTCCGTGGGGTGATGTTTGGACAGGTGGGAGACATCCGGCAGCGTCACCAGCCAATACAATCCCAAGGCCGCTGCGGGAAGTCCGACCAGGATGGTCCCCCACAACAGAATGCGGCCGAATAGGCTGCCAGTTGACTTGCTCATTCCCAACACTCTATCTATGAGGACACGAGGTGTTCCGCCGGTCCGGCCCGTGTTTCCGGAGGTGAACGTACATCCCGCATGACGGTACGCGGTTGACCACCATGAAACTACTCAGCGCTGAGTTTATCAAAAGTTCGGTGTCTCCAGAACAGTTTCCTCCCGACCGGTTGCCGGAGATCGCGTTCGTCGGGCGATCGAACGTCGGCAAGTCGTCGTTGATCAATTCTCTGCTCCATCGCAAGAAGCTGGCGAAGGTCAGTAAGACGCCGGGGAAAACACGCGCCGTGAATTTTTTCACGGTTCGCACATCGGATCCGAAGCTCTCCCTGCTGTCGCTGGTGGATTTGCCGGGATACGGGTACGCCAAGGTGTCCAAGACCATGCGGGCGCAATGGGGCCCGATGATCGAGCAGTACCTCGAGCAGCGACAGTCCCTGGGCGCTGTGATCCTGTTGATTGAGGCGCGAGTGTGGATGCCGCAGGATGTGATGACGGTGCAGTGGGTCCAGTCCCTCGGGTGCGGAATGATCATCGTCCTGACGAAAGCCGATAAATTGCGGCAGAGTGAGCGGGCGCCCAGCCTCGCCGCCGTGCGAACGGCCTGCGGACTGGGGCCGGAGGTACCGATTGTGCTGTACTCGGCTGAAACCCATGAGGGGCGGGACGCCTTGTGGGGCGAGATTCGTACGCAGTTTAGAACTTGATCTCGATGTAGGCTTTGTTTTTCAACTCGGCCATCCAGATCTGGTACTGATCCTCGG
>JACOEF010000463.1 GCA_024998705.1 Nitrospira sp. | reverse complement strand
TGTATGGTCTCCACAACCGCGGCTCGATCGTCCGGATGCACCGAGTTGGCGAACACCTCGAACGCGGGCTGAATGCTCCCGGGCTCAAACCCAAGAATCCGGTACTGCTCGTCCGACCACTGGTGCCTGTTCCCGGGAATGTCCCAACTCCACCTGCCCAGCCTGGCCACCGACTGCGCTTCGATGAGGCGCTGCTCACTGTCGCGCAACACTTTCTCCGCTGTCTTCCGGGCCGTAATGTCTTGCGCCATAGCCAGAATGTTGGTCACCGCTCCGGCCCCGTCTCGTATCGCTGAGAGCCCCACATGCGCCCATACGATCTCGTCATTTTTCCTGACATACCGCTTCTCGAACACGTGCTGCAAGACCCGCCCGTCCACCAACTGGCGAACCCGATTCACACTGTCGGAAATATCATCCGGATAGGTCACCGCCTTGAAGTCTCGCTCCCGCAACTCCTCTTCTGAATGCCCGAGAATCTCACAGAATTCCGCATTGGTTTCCAGGAACCTGCCACGAAGGTCGCACAGAGCCATGCCGACCGCGGCATTGTGATAGGCGGCGCGAAACAGCTCCTCGCTCCGTCGCAGTTCCTCTTCCGCCAACTTGCGATGTGTGATGTTGCGCACAAAGGCGCAGTGGCACTCAACGCCCTGGTAGCTGAGCATGCTCACATTCACATCGATAGGAATGAGCCGTCCGTCCTTAGTCCGGTGAACGCTCTCGAACGACGCCGCCCCCTTCCGCCTCGTCTCTTCCCAAAAGGCCGGCCAGGAGTCGGCTTGAAAACCCGGATTAATGTCGTGGACCGTCATCCGGGAAAACTCTTCTTTTGTATAGCCCAGCATGACGCAGGCCGCCTCGTTTACATCCAGCAGCTCCGCGCCGGCACCCACCCAGTAAATGGCATCCGTCGCATGATCGACGGTGAATTTCGCCAACTGCAGCGCCTCTTCGGCCTGCTTCCGGTCGGTGATATCCTGAACCATGGCCAACAGATACAGCGGCGCCCCCGCCGCGTCCCTGATGAGCGAGATCCCCACCTGGGCCCAGACGAGGCTCCCGTCTTTTCTGATGTACCGTTTTTCAAGCACCTCAGAGGCCGTCTCACCTGCCAATAAACTCTGGACTCGGTCAAGATTGTGGCCCAGATCGTCGGGATGAGTGAGCGATTGGAACGTGCGAGCCAGCAACTCCTGTTCGGAATAACCGAGAATGGTACAGAGCGCGTGATTGACTTCGAAAATGCGACCGCTCAAATCGGTAATCGACATCCCGACCGTCGCATTGCGATAGGCCGCGCGAAACCGCTCCTCGCTCGCACGCAGCGCCTCTTCGACCTGCTTGCGGTCAGTGATATCCTGAACCATGCCCACCGAGCGTTGCGGCCTCCCCGCGCCGTCATAGAACGTTTCGCAGCGTTCCTCGACATACTTGATCCGTCCGTCCGGCATTTGCAGTCGATGGACAATCTTCTCATAGGGCATGCGATTCTGAACCGCCGTGCGGTAAGCTCCGTCCACCCAAGCGCGGTCGTCAGGGTGGACGAGATTGAGAAACGCTTCATAAGATGCGCCGAATCGCGTTCGGTCAAGCTCGAAGATCCGAAAGGTCTCATCCGACCACACCAGCCTGTTCTCCACCAGATCCAATTCCCACGTGCCCAGATGCGCCATGGCTTGGGTCTCCTGCAACCGGGCTTCGCTGCAGCACAGGGCTTCCTCCGCCGCCTTCTGAGCCTCCTGGTCCACTCCAAACAGGTACATCCCGTTCAAACCCGACGCTACGTCGTCATGCGGCACACACACCAGCTGGACCCGCCGGCGGCTGCCCAACAAAGGCAAGACGACATCCTCGATGATCGCTTCCCCGCTCGCGGCCCGCCCCACCAACGAAGCTATCGTCGCCCATCCCGCCTCCGTGAGCACCTCCCGAAGGTGCGCGCCGCAGATCGCATCGGCCGGACGGCCCACCATTTGACAACAACGTTGGTTGACGGCCAGGCACCGCCCTGCGTTGCTCACGAACATGGCCATGCCGGGAAAACTTTCGAAAAACTGCTGCTGCTGCTGCTCGCTGCGCAGGAACGCCTCACGCAAACGCGCCTGCTCCATTTCCAGTACACGCGTCCGCTGAATCTGCCGGCAATCATTTTCAATGACCCCCTTGAAATGCCACAACAGATCCACATACCGCGCCGCAAACTTGCGGGTCTTATCGTCCAGCACGCAGATCGTGCCGAACAATTCGCCCTCCCGCCAGTACAGCGGAATCCCGAGGTACGCAACCATCCTCAGCTCAAGATCAGGATTCGTATTCCAGTCGGCATCCTCAAGCGCATTCGGTACCAGTAGGGGTTTGCCTGACTTCATGACGGTTTCGCAATACAGCCCGGTTCCCAGATCGGCTTTGTGATGGGCCATGTAGGGATTGCCTGCGGTGCGGCTGGAAATCAGCACTTCGATTTGCGTCGGCAAGGCCCGCATGATCAGGCCGGCCGGAACTTCGCAGAGTTGCGCCATCAGGTCGACGAGCGACTGCCACTTCTGGAGATACTCCGAAGGAATGAGCTCCGGGCCCGCCATTGCGTCCGCTGCTCCCGGCACCTGACCTCTCAATTCCGACATACGGCCTCCGCCGGCTCGTCGCCACGAGCCTCTCGCAACAGATTGTCATACTTTTGCGCCGGCCGACACCGCGTCCGGACCGGCCACAACCTCAAGGTTAACGGACCTGCCCCTAGAGCATGGCCCGACCTTCTGGCTTTCAACCTTACAGAAAGCCATCTCGGCGCACTAGGGCTGTACCCTCTCGTTGCCACGCAGCCCATTCCTATGGACACTATCTCTATAGGGCGGACGGGACAGCGTCCGCTGAAACGGGAGTGAGCAAGAAGGTGTGGTCGAAGCACGGCACCGGCACACTCACTGTCGGCCGCTCACAGGGGATGCCGACAACGTCCGCCGGCGGCGAGGAAGCCCCCCTGCCCTACGGAGTATTTCACCCGTATTGTTCGCACCCGTCGAGTTGTTCCGCTGCCTGCTACGGAGAAGAATCCCTTCCACCGAGCAACGCCTCGACAGAACAGGTCCGGCACGGCCCCTGAAACGCCCTCACTCCCAAGCGGAAGACAACGTTCCCTGGCCGTCCCGCCACTGCGGCGTCCAGGCGAGGGCCACGAGTTTCACGGCGATATTGGATTTGGTAGGCTTAATGGAAATGGCTTCGAGCTTTTCACTCAGTGGATCGATCGAGGCGGCCAGGGCGTCGCTCTCGGTTTTGAATTGCGCCTCAAGATCCGCCAACTGCTGCTGCAACGCCGCGACATTCTCTTCGGCCTGTCCCACATCCTGCGACTCCTTCATCACCCGGCCGGCACTCTTAATCGCCGTCGTTGCCCGTCCGATGTTGGTGGCACTGAGGGTCTTCCGGCCGAGGAATGCGCCAAGAATCGAGGCCCCCACCGAAATCGCCGCCTGTACCTGGCTGGTACGGGACTCCGCTTGCTGTTTGGTTTTCATCTGTTCGGCCCGCCGGATGCGGTCTTGCAGTGTGGTAATCTTGGGCGCATATTTCTGGCGCAACGACTCGGCCGCTTTGTCTCGCATTTCACGGCCGGACTGTTGGAGCCGCACACGAAAATCCCGTTCGGACTCGCCCGGTCTGGAAACCTCTTTTGTGACCAGGCTTTTCAGCAACTCAAGCTTCTGGGTTCTGAACAGCCAGCCGCCGAACTCTTTATTCCAATCGGCGTAACTCTTGGCCTTGCCGGCACTGGTCGGCAGCGGAAGAAACTGGGCACCGCCTTCCGGCGACTGCTCCAGATCCGCAACCGCGAGGTCTGCGGCCACCGCATGATCCCAATCGACCGGTACCGCGCCATCGGTGATGGGCGCCAGTACCGTCACGCTCTGCGCCTGGTCGAGGCCGCTCTTCGTATCGGAAAACCGGATCTGGGACGAGCCCAACAACATAGGGACATACACGAGCTCACTCCCCTCCGGTTTCGCACCACGCCGCGGCACAAACTGCTGCGGCACATCCGGCGGGAGGATGGGACGAGGAGATGTCACACGTGCACCGTCATTCGTCATTCGCGAGGACGCCGCTGCCTCTATTCCGACCGTTTGACGGGTGACGCGTGACGCATGACCTTTCACCGGGTCCATCAGCTGCTTGATTTGCGTTCTGGTCAGAGGGCCGCGCAAATACGACAGGCACCAGCGGGTCTCAAAGACCACCGGCTCATCTTCATGGACATTGTTCATCAGGAAAATGCGGTTCCCGAGGCCGGCCAATGTCTGCTCCATGCGCCCCCTGTCGAATTTCTTTCCCGCACTGGAGGAGGCCCCCTCCAATCCTTCCAGCACCCGCGCCTTATCGCGCTCCGT
>JACOEF010000756.1 GCA_024998705.1 Nitrospira sp. | reverse complement strand
TCCACACCCCGGACGACCTCACCCAAGAGCTACAGTCAGCCGTAGAGCTCGACCTGGCCACGGTCTCGCCCCTCATTCAGGCTGCAGAGCTTAATCCTGAGCAACTGGCCGTGGTCACCGCCCCAGCCGAACCAACACTGGTTTTGGCCGGCGCCGGCAGCGGAAAAACCCACACGCTCATCCATCGTGTCGCGCACCTCGTCACCCAAGGTCTGCCTCCCGATCAAATCCTCCTCATTACGTTTACGCGGAAGGCCGCAGAGGAAATGATCCACCGGACGCAATCGCTGCTCCAACAACATTCCTTGAAGATCCAGGGCGGCACCTTCCATGCCATGGGATTGATCTGGCTGAAGCACTATGGCGGCGCACTCGAACTCCCTCCCAAGTTCAGCATTATGGATGAGGACGACGCGCAAGGACTCGTGCACTTATTGATGAGCACACTGTCTTTTTCCCGTCGGAAAGGGTTTCCCAAGAAACAACACATTCTCGCCCTTTTCAGCCGGGCCGTGAATACGCTCCGCTCGATTGCGGATACCGTCTCCAGTGATTTCCCGTGGCTGGACGCACACACCCCTCAGCTTGTCGTGCTCTTTCGAGCCTATACCGAAACGAAGTGGCGCCAACATCGCGTGGACTATGACGACCTGCTGTACCTGGTCTACAAGTTACTCTGCCTCCATGAGCCCAGCCGTCGCCGACTCGGGACACACTACCAGGCCATCCTGGTCGACGAGTACCAAGACACCACCAAACTCCAATCCGAGATTGTGCGGCTCCTCGGGAGCCACCACCACAACGTGATGGTCGTCGGGGACGATGCCCAGAGTATCTACGGCTTTCGCGGCGCCCATACGAAAAATATGCTCGAGTTTCAGGACGCCTTCCCTAGCGTGCGGCTCTACAAACTCGAACACAATTATCGCAGCACCGCCCCGATCCTCACCCTGGCCAACACCGTGCTCCAGGATGCGAAGGAGCTCTATCCAAAACGGCTCTTCACCACGAAGGACGGCGGACCGTCTCCAGAATTGATCGCCTGTTATTCCGAACAGGCCCAAAGCGACTTGCTCACGGAGCGCATCCTCCAATGCCAGGACGAAGGCATTCCACTCCATCGCATGGCGGTCCTCTTTCGCTCCTCCGCTCACTCCAACAACCTGGAACTGACGCTCGCCCGACATAAGCTCGCATTCGTCAAATATGGCGGCCTCCAGCTCACCGAAACGGCGCACTTCAAAGACGTGCTCGCCTACCTCCGGGCAGCCGACAACCCCCCCGACAGCAATGCCTGGCATCGTCTCCTCCTGCTGCTCGATCGCGTCGGGCCGAAGCTGGCCGAGCAGATTATCGCCACAATGCAGGAAGCTCCTCACCCTCTGGACCTGCTCGATCAAGTTCCTGGTAAAGCCGAATCGACCATCAGACTCTTAAACAACGTCATTCGGACGACGCAGGACGAGCGCATTCCCCTAACCGATCGTCTCACCTTCGTGATCAAGCACTACGAACCGATCCTCAAACGCGATTATCCGGAAGATGCCAAAGTCCGAATCGACGACCTGAAACAACTCTGCGACCTCGCACGGCAATCGACCAGTCTGGCGGCGTTCTTAGACGACCTCACGCTGAACCCCTCGGCCACCCCGGGCAGCAAACATGCACACCCCGACCACCACCTCGTGCTCTCGACAATCCATAGCGCCAAAGGCTTGGAATGGGACGTAGTCTTTGTCATCTGGGTCCTCGATGGACAGTTTCCTCCCGTCAGAAGTTGGCATGACGAACAGGCCCTCGAAGAAGAACGACGGCTCCTCTATGTCGCCATCACACGACCGCGGACCCAGCTCTTCCTCACCTACCCAACCGAGCACTACCACAACGCGTCCCAGCAGAATCTCGACTCGCTCTGCCGGTTTCTGGCGCCGATTCCCGACGAC
>JACOEF010000228.1 GCA_024998705.1 Nitrospira sp. | reverse complement strand
GTTGCCAGTCTCCGCTCTTCCGCAAGTCGATTATCCCACCATCCAGGTGATGACGTTTTATCCCGGTGCCGGACCGGATGTCATGACCTCGTCGATCACCGCGCCGCTGGAGCGGCAGTTCGGGCAAATGCCCGGACTGAACCAGATGACCTCCACGAGCTCAGGCGGCAGCTCGGTCGTCACCTTGCAATTCAGCCTCGATATCGATCTGGACGTCGCCGAGCAGGAAGTGCAGGCGGCGATGAATTCGGCAGCGACGTTCCTGCCGCGTGATCTGCCGGCTCCTCCGATCTATAGCAAGGTCAACCCCGCCGACGCGCCGATTCTCACCCTGGCGTTGACCTCCGCCACGCTGCCCCTTCCCCAAGTGCGTGATTTTGCGGAGACCCGCTTCGCGCAAAAAATTTCACAACTGTCCGGCGTCGGTCTGGTGAGCATCAGCGGCGGACAACGCCCCGCCGTGCGCATCCAGGCCAATCCCCGCGCGTTGGCCGCCTATGGATTGACGTTGGAAGACCTTCGAACGGTCGTGGCCGCCGCGAACGTCAATCAAGCGAAAGGCGGTTTCGACGGCCCGCGTCGCGCCTCGATCATCAACGCCACCGACCAACTCTTTGCCGCCAAGGATTACAACGCGTTGCTCGTCGCCTACCGCAACGGCGCTCCGGTTCGGCTCTCGGAGGTCGCCGAGGTGATCGACGATGTCGAGAATACCAAGCAGGCCGCGTGGATGAACGAGACGCCGGCCGTGATCGTCAACATCCAGCGTCAGCCGGGGACGAATGTTATCGAGGTGGTTGATCGGGTCAAGCGGTTGTTGCCGCAATTACAAGGGACCTTGCCCTCGTCCGTGCAGGTGTCGGTGTTGACCGATCGCACCACCTCGATCCGCGCGACCGTGCGTGACGTGCAGTTTGAACTGGTGCTCGCGGTGGCGCTCGTCATTCTGGTGATCTTCCTGTTTCTGCGCACGGTACCCGCCACGGTGATTCCGGCGGTGGCCGTGCCGCTGTCGCTCATTGGCACATTCGGTCTCATGTACCTGATGGGGTTCAGTCTGAATAACCTGACGTTGATGGCGTTGACCATCTCGACCGGCTTCGTGGTGGACGATGCCATCGTGATGATCGAGAACATCGCGCGATACATCGAACAGGGGGAGTCGCCGTTTCAGGCGGCGCTCAAAGGATCGAAACAGATCGCCTTTACCATCCTGTCGCTGACGGTGTCGCTGATCGCCGTGCTCATTCCCTTGCTGTTCATGGGCGATGTGGTCGGCCGCCTGTTCCGTGAATTTGCCCTCACGCTGAGCATCACCATTCTTATTTCCGCGGTCGTGTCGTTGACCCTAACGCCGATGATGTGCGCCCGGTTGTTGCGAGGGCGGCGCGACGAACAGCCGGGTCGGTTTTCACAGGCGTTGCAGCAGGGGTTGGATCGCATCATTGCCGGGTATGCGAAGAGTTTGCAGTGGGTGTTGCGCCGTCAACGGGCCACGCTGGTCGTGACGGCGGGGACTCTGGCGCTCACGCTCTTGCTGTTCCTGCTGATTCCGAAGGGCTTCTTTCCGCTTCAGGACACCGGGGTCATTCTCGGTATCACGGAAGGACCGCAAACCGTGTCTTTCGGCACCATGGGAGAGCGGCAGCAGGCGTTGGCGCGCGTGATTCTCGAAGAGCCGGCCGTGGAAAGCCTCTCCTCATTCATCGGGGTCGATGGGACGAACAGCACGCTCAATAGCGGGCGGATGTACATCAATCTGAAGCCGCTGGAGGAACGGATGGCCGGGGCAGGCGAGATCATCCGGCGGCTGGAAGCACGTGCGGCGGAGGTCGATGGGATCACCTTGCACATGCAGCCGGTGCAGGATCTGACCGTAGAGGATCGCGTCAGCCGTACCCAGTTTCAATACACGTTGGAAGACGCCGATCCTGAGGAACTGAATCGCTGGGCTCCGAAGCTGCTGGAGAGCCTGCAGGTGCGGCCGGAGCTGCGGGATGTCAGCAGCGATCAACTGAATCAGGGATTGGCGTCGTTGGTGGAGATCGATCGCAATACCGCGTATCGCATGGGCATCACGCCGCAACTCATCACCGACACCCTCTACGATGCCTTCGGTCAGCGGCAGGTCTCGACCATGTTCACGCAACTGAATCAGTACCGCGTCATTCTTGAAGTGATGCCGGAGTTTCGAAAGGGGCCGGAGGTACTCCAGCAGCTGGAAGTGCGGGGGAGCGGAGGGTCGGTGCCGTTGAACGTGTTCACGCGGGTGACCGAAACCACCGTGCCGCTGGTCATCAGCCGGCAGGGGCAGTTTCCTGCGGTGACGATCTCGTTCAACTTGGCGCCGGGAGGGTCGCTCGGTGAAGCGGTGGCGGCCATCCGGCAGGTGACGCAGGAGTTGATGTTGCCCGCGAGCATTCGCGGGAGTTTCCAGGGCGCCGCGCAAGCCTTTCAAAGCTCCTTGGAGAATGAACCGCTGCTGATCCTGGCCGCCCTGATTACCGTCTATATCGTGCTGGGGATTCTCTATGAGAGTTACATTCATCCGCTCACGATCCTGTCGACGTTGCCCTCTGCGGGAGTCGGCGCGCTGCTGGCCCTGATCTTGTTCCAGATGGAGTTCAGCATCATCGCGCTGATCGGGATCATTCTCCTGATCGGCATCGTGAAGAAGAATGCAATCATGATGATCGATTTCGCCTTGGAGGCGGAGCGCACCGAGGGCAAGCCGCCCGAACAGGCCATTTACGAAGCCGGACTCTTGCGCTTTCGCCCGATCATGATGACGACCCTGGCGGAGCGCTTCGGGGCCTTGCCTCTTGCGATGGGGTCCGGGGTAGGATCGGAGTTGCGTCGCCCGCTCGGGATCGCCATTGTCGGGGGGCTGGTGGTGAGTCAGTTGCTGACGCTTTATACGACGCCGGTCGTGTATCTTGCCCTGGATCGGTTGGCCGCGCGTTTCCGGCGCGGCCGCGGGCAAGTGCCGGTGCCGGAGACGGTTCCGGTAGGTCCGCGATGAACCTATCCGCGCCCTTCGTACGACGGCCGGTCGCCACGACGTTGCTCACCATCGGTGCGACGCTGGTGGGGATCGTGGCGTTTCAATACTTGCCTGTGGCGTCTCTTCCGCAAGTCGAGTTTCCCACGATCAACGTCTCGGCCTCGTTGCCGGGAGCGAGCCCCGAGACGATGGCCTCGTCCGTTGCCGCTCCGTTGGAACGCCAGTTTACCCGCATTGCCGGCGTCACGGAGATGACCTCTTCCAGCACCATCGGCGGCACGAACGTGACGCTGCAGTTCGAACTCAACCGGAATATCGACGGCGCCGCGCGGGACGTGCAGGCGGCGATTAATGCCGCTCGAGCCGATCTGCCGCCGAATTTGCCGATCGCGCCGAGTTATCGCAAGGTGAATCCATCGGATGGCCCTATCCTGATTCTTGCGTTGACCTCCGAACTGGTGAGCCGCGGGCAGATGTACGATGCGGCGTCGAGCATTCTGCAGCAGAAGCTGTCGCAGGTCGAAGGCGTCGGGCAGGTCGCCGTCGGAGGCGGGTCGCTGCCGGCGATCCGGGTGGATCTCAATCCCACGGCGCTCAATAAGTACGGTATTGGACTGGGAGAGGTGCGCCAGGTCCTGACCGGGACGAATGTGAATCGTCCGAAAGGGCAACTTACCGGCGACGACCGCACCTGGGAAATCCGCACGAACGATCAACTCCACCAGGCGGAGGAGTACCTGCCGTTGATCGTGGCCTATCGAAACGGACGGGCCGTACAGCTTTCCGATGTGGCGTCGGTGGAAACATCCGTTGAGGATCTCAGGACCATGGGGGTGGCAAACGGGACTCCGGCGGTCCTCGTGATTATTTATCGGCAGGCCGGCGCCAACATCATTGACACGGTGGATCGGCTTCGTGCGCGGTTGCCTC
>JACOEF010000755.1 GCA_024998705.1 Nitrospira sp. | reverse complement strand
GGCGGCTTCGCTGACAGAGACATCCCCGGGAACCTGTACCACGCCGGGTGTCATCATGTGGGCCACCATAGGGGTTGAGTAATGCGTCGGTTTGTCGCGGAGCATGAAGCCGGTTTTTGTCATCGGTAAGCCTGTTTCTCGCCGTGAGAGGGGCTGACGCGTCGGCCCGGCGACCACCACGTCGAAAGGAAGTATATCAGATCGATTTGCCGGGTTAGGTTCCCCATCTTCCCTTGTCAACCAAGAGGTTAGGCGCTTAGACTGCACATAAAGTATAGTCACTATGGTTGCTTCAAAATATGCCAAACGCGATCTGATGCAAAGCGAATTCACAGAACGTGCGAACGCCGTTGCCGCACATGGTTTGGGACTGTCGGTGGATGTCTATTCTCCTGATCTGCTGCAGCTCGTCCGTTCATTGCGGGATGAAGGCCTGCAGCCCGGGTATTTGGAAGTCTTCAAGGCGACCACGTCAGCCATGCAGTGGGTGCGGCGGCACCTGCCGGAGATGCAGCTTCCCTATCACGGCGAAGGCCTGTGGGTCACACAGCCTGATTTCCCACACAGTTCCTCTGGAAGGCAAGGGGTTGCAGAGGCCTGCGCGCAAATTTTGGCTCTGGGGAGTGCCTGGCTGAATCACGAATGTGCGACGAAGCAGATGGTCGGATATGCCTTCGGGACCTATCTGCCGCCGTTGTATACGGAACTATCCGCCAGGATGACGGCCCAGAATTTGGCATTTCTCCAGGAACAGGTGGACGCGCAGGCTCGTCGCCATGGGACTGATCCCGCGCTCGTTCTCTTGGAAATGCCGCCGCTGACCTATTTTGGCTGCGGTTCTCTCTCGATTCCTGCGTTCTTTCGATCTGTGACAGACCGAGTGGCCTGCGGACTGGTACTGGACATCGGGCATCTGTGGACGGTCTACCGGTATACGGGGGCCTGGCGCCGTCAGACGTTGGAGGCTTTTGCCGCTGAGTTTCTGGATGCCTTCCCGATGGAACGGGTGATCGAAATTCATGTCGCCGGTCTTGCAGAATTCACGACGTATGATGGTTCCCGACATGTTGCGGAGAGTGACGCATTACCCTATTGGATCGATGCCCACGGGGTTCCGATCCCGGAAGTGCTGTTTGATCTGTTAGCTCAGGTCTTGGCGCATCCACGGTTGACGGCTGTAAAAGGCGTGGCGTTGGAGGTTGATACGAAGCCGATGGGCACGATTGTCACAGAGTTCCGGCGGTTTTGTGATCGATTTGAAGCCATGGTCACTAAGGTGGAGCAGGCCGGTGCGGCTCATTCTCTTGAGCAACCCATGGTGGGCCAACGCGCTGACCTGCAGCAGCCGCTGACAATGGATGAGCAGGCGGCGCTACGCAGTCAGTACCAGGCCTATGTGCAATTCGTGACAACCGGGCCGCCGCTGGCGACTGCGGAGCCTCTGTCTTTGCTCGGTGGATCGCTCACTGACCTGGAGCGGTATCGTGACACCTATCTGCCTCACGAGCTGCTGCACTGGGGCGGTGAGCTGCAGGATATGTTTCCACGGACCTGCAGCGTATTGGCTGCAGCCCATCTCCCGTTGGACCGGTTCGTGTCCTTCTGGTTCAGTCGGTCGAGGCCCGACGAGCAAGACTATGACTTCTTCCTGCTGAAGATCGATCGGTTCATCGAATTCGTCGCGCAGGACTGTCCCTCGGCGGCCGTGACCGTGCGGGAAGAGGCTGAGGAACTGCGGGC
>JACOEF010000754.1 GCA_024998705.1 Nitrospira sp. | reverse complement strand
CTCCGCAAGGTTCAGGATGCGATCACGGCCAAGAAGCCGGATGAAGCCAAAGCCACCCTGCGGGAAGCCACGTCTGCCCTCAGCAAAGCGGTCACCAAGGGTGTCTTAAAGCCGAATACGGCCTCGCGCCGCGTGTCCCGGCTCACTGTGCGTGTGAACGCGATCACCGCTTCCGCGTAACAGTCCTGACATTCGACACCGGTCTCGAACCCGATGGGCGCGAGGCCGGTGGTGTTGGATGCACAGACGCCACCGGTGATGCTGGTTTCTGCGGCTGCCCGCAGAGCCGCAACAACAAGTCCTCCATCACGCGCACGGGGGCACTGCCACTCCCGCCTTTGAGCTTCGAGTCGGTTTCCAAAAACCATTGAACCGTTTGCGTCAGCTGCGCGTCTGAAAATTGCGCCAGAAAACCACGCACTCGCGAGGGATCCATTCGTAGCGTCCGGGCCGCTTCACCTTCCCGACCGCCTGACTTGACCTGCTCTTTCATTTTCCACAGCCGTCGGTGTTGCCACACCAGCGCACCGAGAATCCGAAGCGGAGCCTCTCCATTTTCCAGGTTTCTGGCAAGGATTCGTAACGCCCGTCCATGGTCATGCGCCCCTATGGCGTTCATGAGATCGAACACCGATGCACCGGACGCAGTCCCCCTCAGCGCCTCGACATCCACCAATTGCACGGTCCTGTCGGACGGCACATAGGCGGCGAGCTTCTCCAACTCCCGCTTCACCGCGTAGAGTGATTCGTTCCCCACCTCCTTGAGGAGCTGCGTGGCCTCCTCGTGGAGACGCACTCCCAGTGCCGCCGCCTCCTGGCGGACCCATGTCGAGAGCTGCGCGTCGCGCAGCGGGGCACAATTGACCGTCACCGCCCGCTTCGTCAGGGCTTGGGTCCACTTCATCCGCCCGTCCAGCTTGGCGCTCACCCCGATCAACGTCGTCGTGTCGTTGGGAGACGCGAAATAGGAGAGAAGTTTTTCGCCCTCTCGCGCCGGGAGCTTTTCAAGAGATTTATAGACCACCACGCGGCGTTCGGCGAACACCGGGA
Source organism: Nitrospira sp. (assembly GCA_024998705.1). Lineage (GTDB taxonomy): Bacteria > Nitrospirota > Nitrospiria > Nitrospirales > Nitrospiraceae > Nitrospira_A. Next base: position 1,302 of record JACOEF010000754.1, on the reverse strand, counting down.
TTTCCGCCGCGCATGCCAACACATCCTCTACCGGGGAGTCGTCTCCGTGAAAGATATCGTGATTGAAGCCGCTGTCCGCCGCCGATCCCAGAGCTGCAGCCTTCAGCGCGGCCACCGATTGGTCGCGGAGATAATCCTCCTCGCCCACCACGGCATAAAGCGGCGCCACCCCGCTACGCGCGAGAGACTGTGACAGCTCCATACTCATGACTGAGGCACTCATTCGTGGAACGCTCCCATCGCGTCAGCGCGCCAAGGCAGGCGGGGGGTCCCCGGCCGGAGGGGCCTCGGCCTTCACCGGGCGCTGCAACGCCTTCTCTAACTCGCCCGTATCCAGAAAGAGCAGGAATCGGGAGGCGAGATCCTCCGCGACAAACCGACCCGCCTGCTCCAACGCTCGATTCTGCAGCACCCGGTTGAATTGCAGATCTTGCGTCAGAAAAAACTCCGAGGTTCCCTTCACGACCTGATACCAGACAACCTTTTTCGTTTTGGCCGCCTCGATCTTCACGCTCACGAGCATTTCCACCCGGCTTTCAAACGTCGTGGTCTGATCGAAACTGAGAGTGGGCAGCAGAATCTGCATGATCTGTCCGGACATGTAGAGATCGGCGCCCGCCGAGGGGCCCACGATTTCCGCCCCCGCACCGGCCGAGAATTCCCGACGCAGATAGTTAGCCAGCTTGACTTCAAAATACGCTTCGTAAGTGCTGTTTGCAATCGGAAGGATGGCCAGCCGTGGGGCATGTGGCCGCTTCGTCTCCGCCACCGGCGCCCCCCCGACCGTGGGCCCAGCGCCCTGCACCCGGAACTGATACCCACAGGCGGTGAGGATCATCGCCAAAAGGCAGACAAGACAAGCTGACAAGTACCGGTGCACGGCATCACACCACGAAGTTGATCAATTTTTTCTCGACGTAAATAACCTTCTTCGGCTCTTTCCCCTGCAGCCATTCGGCGACTTCGTTCTTGGCCAACGGCTCCAGCTGATCGCGTGAGGCCCCGGCGTCGACCTCGAGTTTCCCCCGCAGTTTTCCGTTCACCTGAATCGGGATCGTCAACCGGTCACTGACCACCAAGGCCGGATCGAACTGCGGCCATGCTTGCTGGCCGGCGCTCGGTGTGTGACCGAGACGTTCCCACAACTCCTCGCTCAGATGCGGCGCGAACGGCAAGAGCAACAACACAAACGGTTCCAGCAGACGGCGCGGGCGCTGCTCCAACTTCGTCAGCTCGTTCGTAAACACCATCATCTGCGAGATCGCCGTATTGAAGCGCAAGGCGTCGATATCGTCGGTCACT
>JACOEF010000753.1 GCA_024998705.1 Nitrospira sp. | reverse complement strand
CCCGGTCAGGCTATTAGCTCCCCTCTTCCCCTACCGCCCCTGCTCTGCTCCGTCGCCTAAGGGCGCAAACGGCACGTTGGGGTTGAACTCATTAATGGGGTTCAGTGGATTCTCCGGGCGGTACCGATTCACGGGGTTGAAGGGATTGTTGGGGTTGAATTGGTTGATGGGATTGGCGGGGTTGTTGGGATCGAACTGGTTGATCGGGTTAAACGGGTTCGCGGGATCGTAGGCATTGATCGGATTGAGCGGGTTGGTGGGTTGATACTGGTTGATGGGGTTGAAGATGTTAAAGTCGCGCTGGTACTTCTCGTCGAAGCCCGGGTCCGCTCCGCCATTCCCGATTGACGCCAGCCAGAACAGTCAGCCGATGATCGCTGCCGTCTGCACCTGTGCCTGTCGCATGGTCGCCTCCTGTGTGTTTGTTTCAACCTGACAGGGAGCCTACACCACGACCGTGACATCCGGGGTCACAAGGGGGACCGTATCTCGTCGTTCGTGAAGCGTATCTCGTTCGGAGGCAAGAGCTGATGGCTGGGCCACAAGAGCGTGTGGCTGATAGCAGGACCTCGAAATCGGGGGGATCGTCGCTCGTCTCTCGTGAAGCGTATCTCGTTCAAAAACAAGAGCTGATAGCTTATGGCGTATGGCTGATAGCAGGACCATCTTCGGAGCGGGGGCGGAGGGAGCTGGAGCTATTGAGCCGTGACTCCGGAATTGGGGCAGACGAGAGCCGGGTGCAAATTCCCCGTGACAGGCACTGATCTTTCAGTTATCGGATGGGAAAATGGGGAACAGGCTCGAAAACTTCACGGCCATTCATCGGTTTCGCGGCAGGAGCAGGAGAATTTTTGTACGCACGCGATGGGCGGCGGCCACCACGTCGCGACCATCCGCTTCTTCTGGCTCGAACAGGTCATCCGGATACCGTGCCGCGACACCGTACGAGGTCAATTTCCGGCAGTCAGACTCCAATACCGCTAGCCCTTCATCACACGCGACGCACTGAGCGAGCAGGGCAACCAAATCGTGAGTCTTCGAGAGATCGCGCCCATGATGGACCAGAAACGCCTTCAATACTTTCTCAGCTACTTGCTGTGCGTGAAAACAGACCGTATCCCCGGGAATGTCCTTGGCAACGAGGTTATTCTCGATGTTCAGCACATCATGTTCGGCCTTGCGCAGCCAGGCTTCGAAGTTGGAATCAGCCCTGTTCATACAGAACCTTGCCCTCCTTCTCAATGACCGACAGCAGTGTTCCCTTCACGTGGCGTAAGCGCCGCACTTCTTCCGGCGTATACACCACGATATCCATCGGCCATGCACGTAGCCCGAAGGCCTCGCTTACTTCGATCACCCGGTCAGGAGGCCGGCGAGGCGTCTCCATCTCAATAAAGAGATCCAAGTCGCTTTCCGGGCCAGCCTCCCCTCGCGCATGGCTACCAAACACCATGATGCGCTTTGGGTGAAACCGATTGATGATGGTCTGAGTCACAGGGGTCAATAATGATGAAGGCTGTACCATAGAAGCAGTCTCCGTAAGGCGCTTGATGAGCTCGCCACACCACGGGCAATGCCGCCGCAGAATACTCGTTTCCCCTCAAGAAATCACCACCTGTGACGATTCTCACTCCCTGCCGGCAGCCTACTTCACGACCGTGACCTCCGGGGGCACGATGGGGAAAAGAGCGTATGGCTGATGGCTGGGCCACAAGAGCGTGTGGCAGATAGCAGGACTTCGAAATCGGGAGGATCGTCGCTCGTCTCTCGTGAAGCGTATCTCGTGGAAGAACAGAACGCCGTCGTTCGGGAGGCGTCGCTCGTAGAGAGAACTGTGCTGGCTGAGGGCAAACGGAAGAGGGGTTACGCTGCCGATTTCTTAACCCGGACCTCTGCCCGATGCCCGGTGGCCGCCAGAACGCGGATGAGCACGTCGGTCGACACTCCCTGAGTATTCCCATTTGCAATGGCCGTGACACGGGTCCGCGACGTCCCCGCGCGCTTTGCGATTTCCGCATGCGTGAGCGACCCGGCCTCGATAATTTTGACGAGGGAGACGGTGAGGTCGGATCGAAACTCCATCTCGGCCGTATCGGCCACTGAAAGGCCCAATACGCGGCCGAGTTCCTCTGCGGATCGAACTGTCACTCGCTTGCCTGTTTTAGCTGTCGCCATGTAGCACCTCTTTCAATCGCTGTCGCCCTGTGCTCAACTCGCGCTTGGGAGTCTTCTGCATCTTCTTCTGAAATGCATGAAACACCACGATTGCGTCAACCAGCTTGACGTAGTAGAACACTCGCACCGTAGTGGATGGTCCCGTCACTCGCAGTTCATGTGCTCCCGGCGCTACGACCTGCATCGGTCTACTCAGGGGCATGCCCAGCTGCAGCCCCTTTTGCAGGTCTCGGAGAGCTTCTCCGATCTCCCGCCGGATGGCAGGATCCTCATCACGGATATACACCAACGCCTTCGGATGAAAGACGATCGACTTCACGCTCCCAGTATGTCCTAAATCCGAGACATTCGCAAGCAGCTTCCGGCGCAGCGATCAAGAGCGTGCGTAAGGACTCAGGCACAACACGAGACACCATGAGACGACGCTCGTCTCTCGTGAAGCGTATCTCCTTTGGAAACAAGAGCTGATAGCTGATGGCGTATGGCCGATAGCAGGACTTCGAAATGGGGGGATGGTCGTTCGTCTCTCGTGAAGCGTATCTCGTGGAAGAACAGAACGCCGTCGTTCGGGAGGCGTTGCTCGTGGGGTCGGAACTGCTGGTTGAGGCACGAGAGCCTATGGCTGAGAGAGAAAAAGAACTGGGCTCATGGCAGATACCTGATGGATGAAGAGTGGCGTGAAACGGCAGTCTTACCGGGTACCAGTCTTAATCTCATAGGTCGGG
>JACOEF010000553.1 GCA_024998705.1 Nitrospira sp. | reverse complement strand
GTAGGAGCGTAATTACATGAAGCGGACAGCGGGTTTCGCCGCCTGCGACCGAGGCATGATCATGGCCGGAGAACTCACACACCAAGTCCGTGGAGAAAACCGTGTGAACCGTGCCGCCATGCACGTGATCCGAGGCCCCATGGCGATGATCGGCCTCGGGATGAATATGGACCAACGGCACGGCAAGCACCCATAAGGACGCCCACATGAGCACCGCGAGGCGAAACCATGATGCGTTGCCATGTTTTAATCGCATTGAGTACTTAGCGTAGCACAGTTCTCTGCCCTCATCAATCAACGCCATCCTTACAGGGGCCTATCATTGCTGCACCCCGTATTCTATCAACCGGCGAAGCTCTGAGCGTCGCGTGACGACATATCCGACGGGATTACGCAGAGCGGACGCCGTTATATTGACCATCCCACCGGCATTGGAGCGGCGATCCGACCCACTTCCACCTGAAACGCTGTGGCTCAGACACAGTAGTGATGATGACTTGCCTTGAGGCCTATGACTACCCGAGGTTTCTCCTCTCTCCGCGCGGTGGAGCGAAACACCATGCAGTTAGACGACCGATGCAAATAGCACCGTCTGTTGTTGTTTGACGAGGACCGACGGCCCTCGCTGTCCAGCAGGGCCACTGCCACGAGGGAAACTCAGAGCTCGAAAATGTGTGAGTGCCGGAAGCTTTTCCACTCTCAGAATCCCACCGACAGCCCAAGGGTGCTGAAAAAGACGGATCGATCCGCCGGTACGAATAACTCACTCCCGATCCCAATATCGGCGACGACTCGCGAACTGACCTGATGCCGAAGGCCGATCCCGATTCCGGTCGGATTCCGTTGGCCCACCAGATCAGATTGACGGGTGAAGACGTTGGCAATGATGGTATCGCGAAAGCTGGTGGGATACCCGAGGGGATAACTCACCGCTGCCACGACCCGGTACGTTCCAGTCCGTTCCTGGCCCTGCGGTGATCCGAGAAACGTATACCCCACATTGAGGTGCGTCCGCCATCGCCCGAACGAGCGCGTCATGACCCCGGTCACCGCCGTATCGACACCCTTCGCATTCACACCGGTGGGAAACCCCAGTTGCACGCGGGCTGCAAAGGCCAGCAGGTTCAGGGTCTCGGTATTGAAGTTATACAGCGCGCCGACCGTGAGGTTGCCAGATTTATCATCCCCCACGACCGACCTCGGGTCCGTCGACACATCGCTACTCAACTCCAATTGGGTATTGTTCAAGGCCCCGATGATCGGTTGAGGCTGGAACACGAGTCGGCTGTCCCCTCGCTTGCGGTCACTAGATAGTGTAGTCACGAGATTCGGGATATGAGAGAATCATGGGGTCAGAGAAGGAGGC
>JACOEF010000752.1 GCA_024998705.1 Nitrospira sp. | reverse complement strand
GGCTGTCGCCGTGATGTCGAACCATAATCAATAAAGATTACTTGATAGAAAACATCACTACTACAGAACGGAGGTAGTGGGTATGGATACTCAGCCCGTTACGGCTGAACCGAGTCTGGATCAGGGACTGGCGGCAGATCGGTATGCAGCCGGTCGGACGGAAGAACACCTGCATACGGCGGGTGTGCCACCACCTAGTTTAGCGACGTTACAGAAGATCGAGTATCAGAAGGAGGTGCAGGCGTTGCTGGCGAAGATCCAGACCACGATGCCGAGCCTACTGCCGT
>JACOEF010000751.1 GCA_024998705.1 Nitrospira sp. | reverse complement strand
CAGAAATTGCCATAGGCTACACCCGCCATGACCGACGTTACCTCAAGCTCATTTCGATTCCCAGCGGTCCAACGCAAGAAAGTCACGGCTGCCTTCGACGGCGGTCGCATCACGTCGGACGGCGGGGTTCTGCTATTGGCGCAGGCCGAGCGCGAGATGGACATCTGCAGGCAGCTGGTCACCTGCATCGCCGATCGGCGCGATCCTTCGCGGGTGGTCCACAAGCTGGATGACATCCTGCGGGCTCGGGTTCTGGCGATTGCCTGCGGCTACGAGGACGCCGACGACCTCGACGCCCTGCGTGACGATCCCGGCTTCCGCCTGGCGCTGGGCAAGCTACCGGGTTCGGGCGCGGGCCTTGCCAGCCAACCGACGATGAGCCGCTGGGAAAACGCACCCACCACGCGCGAGCTGGCCCGCATGATGGCCGCGATGGTCGACATCTACTGCGCCAGTTATCCATCCCCGCCCGAGGCGGTGACGCTGGACATCGAT
>JACOEF010000750.1 GCA_024998705.1 Nitrospira sp. | reverse complement strand
ACATCGCTGTGAATGGGCTCCTTGACCATATCGGCGAGTGCCTCACCAAATGGAAAATGAACAAATAGTTGTTTGAGGGCGAGGTGCTGAACATTGAGGGCTTCCCTGGCTTCGTATGCCGCAATTAGATTTTTTAGTATCCGCGCGGGAAAGAAGACGGATTCGTGTTTGCCCGTGTCAGATACCCATTCTCCCACCCTAACAAGGGGGGTCGCGTCATTTATGAGTCGATGATCAAAATCAAGGGCGATCATCCCGTATTTTTTTGGTTCCGATTGCTGGGTCGGAGGTACGATTAGCGTGAATTGAAGGTGCCACTGCCATGTCGTGTCGTTCCTGAGACGTGCGTTGGAACTGTCAAAGTTGACGCTCGTCTGTGGTCGCTGTTGTGAACCAATGAGAGAGACCTGTTTGAGAAGAGCGTCTTTGGGCAGAAGCGGAGTAAGGATGATTTCAAACGGAATTGGGACGTTGCGAACGAAAAGTTCCCCCTCGGTTCTGCAAAAATCTCGTTGGCCCCGGTCTCGGGGGTCGGTGTCCTCTGCGAGTTGCGAGTCCGGGTTGAGTGTAAGTAGACGATTGGCGGCAAATGAGGAGCCCGACTGGGTCATGTCTGCGCGAGTTAACGATTGGATGCGGACTCCTTGCGAACCGAAGTTGTGAGTAAAGAATAACGAGGTCGGCGGACCTGTTTCCTTGCTAGGTGGAAGATTTCCGAGGGGCACGCGGCGGATGGCGGTTTTCATTCGTTCGAGTACGGCATTGCTGTGTGAACGAGACAGAGGGCTTGTGCGTGCGAGTTGGTGCAGAGTGTCATGCAGACGTTTGGTGATCTGGGAAAGCTCCTGCTTCATGCTCTCAGGGTAAGGGAGACATCGGTCGATATTGTGATGTTGGGAGGCTTCGTACTCAGCCGCAGCTGTGCGATAGGTACGAGAAAGGGCAAGAAGAGTCGCGTCCTCGAGGGAGTCGTTCTGCCCACGCAATTGTTT
>JACOEF010000037.1 GCA_024998705.1 Nitrospira sp. | reverse complement strand
GGCTTCTTTGCGACTGGGTATTGTCTGATAGTTCTTCGCGTTGGGCACCCCTTCCACGCTCCAGCCACTCTCCGGCGCCACCATCCCGCCGAATCGGTCCCCCGTCTCATCGACGAACGCCGCGACCTCAAACGCCACCAGCGTCCACTCTGTCGGGGTCAGGGCTTCTAGGTCCGTTTGCAGGAACTTGAGTGCCCACCCGACGGCGCCATCCGGCATCGTGCGGATGCGCTCGATCGCTTTGTCGTACTCCTGTTGGAATGCCTGCTCGGCCTTCCCCTGTGCGCTCATGCCTTCCGCTCCTTTCTCACGCCGAACCCTCTCGGTCTTCCTGATCCCAACACCACCGAAAATAGTCTCGGCCTCGACGGCCATTTAGGGATGAATTTGTTTGGCAAGTGTACCTCTGTCTTGCTAATGGCTGTCAAGAGGAGTCACGCCTAATAATGTTTTAGGCGTGATCTCTTGTCAACCACTCTTCCAAGGAGGTGCCCCATGGTTAGTACAAAATTGATCACCATTCGAGAAGCCGCGAACCGGTTAGGGCTGAAGGAAAGCACGATCAGGAAATACATCCTGAAACGGCAGATTGCCTATGTGAAGCCATCGGTCCGTGCCGTGCGGATTCCCATTGAGGAATTGGAGCGGATTCTCTCTGCCGGTCTCAGGCCTGCGATCCCTCAGGCGGAAGGTGCCCGATGAGCCGCTGGAAGGAGTTCCGGCGGGAGCCCGTCGCCGGCGAATGGACCAGAAAGCAGAAACGGGGCTATCAACGGGTCCGGTCGCTCCTGTGGTTCTGGGAATGTCACCACTTCCAAGTGCTCTGGGTCACGCTCTCCACGGCAGAGGGCGGGGATGCGGAGAAGCTGACCTATCATCACAAGCAACTGCGTCAACGGATCGAACGCCAGCGGGGGTTTCAGGGCTTGGAGTACTACCAAGTTCGGACGGAAGAAGGGCATGGCGTCTTGCACATCTTCTGGGCCTGGCGGGTGCCGGATGGGGAACGGTCTCGCCGGTTCTGGATCTCGCAGGAATGGCTCTCATCGCAATGGCAGGCCCTCCACGGGGCTCCGGTCGTCTGGATCAAGGCCTACCAGCCCAGCCATCGGTCCCGAAACCGGCTGAGTCGTTACGTCATCAGCCAATATGTCCAGGATCAATGCGGCTACGTGAATATGTGCTGGTCCTGGAAACGGTCGCTTGGGTTTCCCATCAGTCGGCTGTGGGAAGAGATGCGGAACCAATGGTCCACGAGGAACGCGTATCGCCGGATCAGGGGCGAGATCGAAATCCCCAAGATCGTGTTCCTGAAGACCTGGGAGGATCTGCTCTCGGGGCATCCCATCTGGTTCAGTGGCACCATTTTGCAACTGGTGTTGGGGAAGGGGCTCGTCTATCAGGAGGTGTGACCATGATTGGGCATCGATGTAGTCTCAAACTGCCAAGCCTGTTTGGTCCAGCCTGTTGCGGACGGGAAGCGACCACCTACGACCGTGCACGGAAAGCCTGGCTCTGTCCTGAACCTACCAAGCAACGACTCTGTGAATTCTGCCAGTCAGAACGAGCCTGGGCGAGATTCTGTTATGTCGTGGACGATGTCCTCAGTGAGGTCTGGCTCTGTGCGGATTGTGCGGGGCTGACGCGGCGACGATGAGGGGCAGCCAATCTAATCAGTTTGTCCCTGTCACCCGTCCTCTATCCGCCACGGGTGAGAGGGAATAATGGTCCTACCCTGCACAAGGCGGCGATGCGTCAGCTTGGCCGCCGTTCTGTCTGATGATTGCTTACAAACACAGAGCAGCGAAGAGGAATACTGAAACCATGGGGAGATTAATAACGCAAAGACTCCGCCCAACGAGGCCGCCCGGCCGTTCCGGACCAGTGGACCGGACGGCCGGGGGGATCGGGGGCGCAGCCCCCGCTTCACTTGATTCATATGGTCATAGTAGTACAAAAATCATGAGTGTAGATCTCCAACCGTACTGCTTATCATGTGAAAATTTTTGTTAATTCTGCGGAGAGCCATGATCTGTAGGCTGGGTAAAGTCTTCACAATGCTGTTATTCTAGTCACTAAGCGAATGGTAAAACCTTCCTTGTAGGTCACTATTGGCAGAAACCGTGCCTCATGTTTTTACTACACAGACTCCCGTCTTCTTGATGAATTGCTGGGAAAATGAGGAAGAAATTGCGCCCCATTGATAAGGTTAGAGCTTCACGAGACGGTCATGAATTTCATGAGGCGTGGGCAGCGCGTAAGGCATTGCAATTGGTAATGCCACTCGACGAATTTGTAGGCTTAGCGGTCGAAGGGCTCGCTCCTGCGGACCAAGAGCGAGCGTCAGCCGAAACCATCGAGATCGCAGACCTGGTCTTTTACTATGGGAAGCGTCCATCTTTTGATTGGGCAAATTCTGTCGTTATCGCCCAGGTCAAATACTCCATGGGATCGGAGACAATTCCTTACCGTGCTAGTGAGGGAAATAAGACAATCAAAAAGTTCGCAGAGGCATATAAGGACTATAAAAAAAACCATGGTGCGGCGAATGTTCAGGAGAAGCTCACGTTCGAGCTAATAACTAACAGGCCGGTGCATCCAGACTTTAGAAAAGCGATTGAGGGGCTCGCTTCAGGAGCCTCATTAACAGGCGACGCGAAAAAGCAAGCTCATCAATTCAAAACAGCTTGCGGATTCAAAGATAAAGACCTTGTTCGTTTCGCACAAAAAATCACAATTACAGCGCTCTCAGGTAGCCTGAGACAAAACAAGCAACAGTTATCGCGCGTATTAGCTGACTGGTCTGTGGCTCCGGACGCGATGGCTCGGGCCAGACTTGGCGCTATGAGGCATTTGATCCGGGAGAAGGCCGGGATGGCCGGTACGGGAAACAACGTCATCACGAAGATAGATGTTCTTGATGCCCTCGAATTGCAGGGTCCCGAGGACCTGCTTCCATGTCCCGCAAGCTTTCCAGAAGTGGGTAAAATTGTAGAACGCGAACAGCTCGCAGCTGTTATCAGCAAGATTCCGAACCTTAATAAGCCGTTGTTGATTCACGCCGATGGAGGCGTTGGAAAAACCGTCTTCATTCAAAGTCTTGCGAAGGCGTTAGGTAAGAGCCATGAAATAGTCCTCTTCGACTGCTTTGGCGGCGGCGCGTATCGCGCAAAGGAGGACGCCAGGCATCTCCCAGCGCGCGGACTGGTCCATATAGTAAATAAGCTCGCGTGCGACGGTTTGTGTGATCCGCTACTTCCAAACAATGGGGCCATTGACCAACTAGTTAAAGCATTCCGGGCTAGGCTCTCTCAAGCTGTGGCGACTTTACAAAGGGGAGCACGTGGGAAGCAGCTCTTGTTGTTCATCGATGCGATAGATAATGCTGCCGAGCATGCAAATGATAAAGGCGAGACACCATTCCCCAAGCTCACCTTGGAGAGCTTCCATCATGTGGGTGCCGTATCAGGAGTTCAACTCATTGTTAGCTGTCGGACGCACCGCCGCAGTAAATCGAAAGGCACAGTGCCGTGCGAGGAGATCGAGCTGAAACCGTTCAGCATCGCGGAAGCGAAAAAGTATCTTCGGAATCGCGTTTCGAAATTGACTGAAACGCAAGTCCTCGTCGCATATTCGCGTTCAGAGGGCAATCCCCGAATACTTGAACATCTTGCACTCAGCGACAGAGGATTACTCGATTCTTCTGAAATCGAGAAGGTCATAAAACTGGACGATCTTTTAAAGGCGCGCATTACGAAAGCTCTCGATGAAGCGCTAAAGCGGGGCCATAAGGAACCGGATATCAACGCATTCCTCGCTGGCTTGTCTGTGCTGCCGCCGCCGGTTCCGCTAGGGGAGTATGCGGACGCTCATAGCATGGAGCTTGGAGCTATAAAGAGTTTCGCCGCCGATCTCGCCCCACTGTTGGAACAGACAAAACATGGACTGATGTTTCGCGATGAGCCGACCGAGACATTTGTGCGTGAAAGCTATGGTTCAGACCAGAAAGTTTTGCGTTCTCTCGCCAAGAATCTCCTCAAAAAGCAGGACACATCGGTGTATGCGGCCAGTGCGCTTCCAGGGCTTCTTCAGAAACTCGATGATGGAAAGCTTCTCTTCGATTTGGCGTTTGATGAGCGTTTCCCAAATTCAATCACCAGCACCGTCGGCAAACAAAACATTCGTTATGCAAGACTGAAAGCTTCGGTTCTTCATTCCTCGCGCAAGGCAGATTTCGACCGACTTGTACATCTATTAGTGGAGTTATCGACGCTGGCCGCCGTCAATGAGCGCGGCACGGACTACATTCTGGAGAATCCCGATCTGGCCATTGCATCTAAGGATATTGATGCTACTAGACGATTATTCGAAACGCGTACGGGTTGGCCTGGAACGCGACACGCGAGACTTACGATCGCGCGCTTGCTATCCGGTGAGCTAAGCGATGCATCCCGCCATGCTGTTAATGCCGAAGATTGGTTTCGTCATTACTATAAACAGAATGAGGAATTCCGCAGGGAAAAGGGCGGACCAGAACGACAGGACCTAGCGGCAATTCCTTTGTGCATTGTGGCTCAAGGACGAGGAAGCGACGCAGCACGCGTTATGAAGAGATGGAAAGACTGGTATGCCTACGAAGTCGCCGAGCATATTTTTCATCTGCTGCAACAAGCACAAACAATGGAAGTCATTTCATCGGAGAACGTAAATCAGTTTTTGGATGCCCTCAAATCACAACCCGGCATGCTTGCCGCTGCTTTATCTTTTCTCGAATTGGGTGCTGCCCGTAGACGCAAGCTAATTGGACAGCTGGCCTCCGCCTGTAAAAAGACAAAAACCATCGAAATGAGCAAAGACCACTTCAGTAAGCAAGATCGCGTCATTCGTGATGGCTTAATGTAATCCGCTGCCATTGCTACTTCGATGAGTCTCGACTTGGAGGCGTTCGCAATAACGTCAGCAATTCCACATGAAAGACCCAGTTTATACTCTTTCATGGATAGGTTCTCGAATAAGGAAGTGTTTCCTTTTATTGCGTACACGGCACTCTGTGCGGCGATTGAGAAAAAAACCATTACTGAACATTTACTCATTCCTAGAGAGCTTATTAAAGTTGGCGCTCGCGTTGCAAACAGATCGACAGGCGAGGCATTCCGGAAAAGGTTTAAGACTGAATTAGAGGATGTTAGCAAGGCTGATCAAGAACTCCCTGACGACACGAAGCTCATCAGTTACGAAGAGAAGCGAAGGGCAGAGCGCTTTATCGATGAGCGATTGGAGCCGCTGCTTGAACTTACCCAGATATTTGCGGCACTCATTTCCTCACGCACAGGACGTGGTGACAAGTCATTTTTATTGTTGGTTGAATCCTGGATAAAGCTCAGGAAGACACGTGAACACTATTCGTCTCCTTCGGAGACGAACCTATTCTTTGACCTATTAGGACGCCAGCTTCTAATGTTCTCCCTCTGGAGCAGGAGAGACCTCAAAGCGTCATCCGTTGAAACCTTTGTGACGAAGTTGAGCGAAGACGGTGTTGGGCATACGGCAACGCTAATTGAAGTATGCTCAATACTTTCCAGGAGAAGTGACCTTCAAGAACTCGCGGGAAAGACGGCGCTAAAAGCGAAAGGGCTGATCGAACACGAAGACGAAGTGGTCCACCGCGCATCTCTGTTTGCCCAATTGTCGCGTGCGATCATGCCTGCAAGCTTTGATGAAACTGCCTCATACTTTCGTGCTGGCCTGGAACAGATGGATGTCATAGGGTCAGGTGATTATCAATTCACCAACGAACTCCTGATGTTTTCTAGTCAGTTGAAAGGGGATGAGCTTGAAGAAAGTGACATCCATACACTTTCAAATATCTGCGAGCTCAATATGCCCTCGGAAGAGGAAAAGTTTCCATGGGCATCGTTTGGGCGAGGACTTTCTCGTACGTCTGGCCTGAGGACTCTAGCAAAGCTTGGCCGATGGGACGACCGCAACAAGGTGTGGCTGAACTATACATTGCTACCGTACCTCTCCGCGCTCATCGAACAGGATAAAGTGGACCCCGCCATTGCGCTCGCACTGTTACGGATAGCCGACCCGGCGGAACTGTATATTTGTGGCACAAAACACTTAGCAGAAGTTCTTGTGGGAAGGCGTTATCCCAACACAAAGGACCTTATTACCGAGCTGATCTTTCAGTTTAATCAGAACCACCTCAACATTTTCATGGCTGACACCGTTGCCACACTCAGTCGAATAGCGGCAATTGAATTGGGGGAGGGCTCGCAGGAGAACATCTATCTTTCAGCTGCAGCATCCAAGTTTGAGACGCTCAGGAACGAGCATAACGACCACCAAAACTACCACGGCCCACCCGACCACCGCTTTGCGGAGAGACCAAAAGTTGAGGACGATAAAAACCGTCGCTCTCTCAATGCAGTTGGGAACAACACAGACCCAAGTGACGAAGCATCAATGGCGCGTGCCATTGATGCGCTGAACGGTATGCAGCACATCTTTGACTTAAAAGGCGGATTCTTCGACAGCTTGCGTACGAAGGTTAAATTCGCTGGGAGACTTGAGTACGTTCAAATAATCGCTGGGCTGGAAAATTTAGACATTTACACAAAGCTGAGTCAGCTGAAACTGTGCAAGGAGCAATGGGGCAATTCCTCCGCATCTATCGGAGACGTGTTTAAGAAGCTTGCGCTGCCACTTATTCGTATACATGCGG
>JACOEF010000397.1 GCA_024998705.1 Nitrospira sp. | reverse complement strand
CTCATCGTGCCTCGTCTCCTTGTCCGAAAGGATAGAACCGTTTCATACCAGGTTATGCGATTTCCCCTTCGCCCTGTCAAGCGTGATGAGCGTGCAGATGTTCGTCGTGGTTCGTGAAGTTGAGTTGCAATCAGTGGAGGCAGCCAGTACCATGCCTGCGATTTCTCCTCACGCTGGAGTGCATTGATGCCGGAAAGTTCTCCCGCAGACTGGGCCCCGCTGCAGCAGTGGTGGCGCGCAATGGGATGTCGGCTGCAAGTCGAAGATCGGGTCGAGTCGTTTTTTCGACGGGCGCTCGGGGTCAGTCAGGCGCTGGCCGGTGTTGCGCAGGCCGGTGCTGAGGTTGAATACGTGCTCTTTGTCCTGGTGCGCTACTGGATCCCCGTCGTCTTACCACCCTCTGGTCGAGAACGGGCGTCCAAGAGCGATCCGGACTACTGGCTTGAATCCGAGCAGATCCTCAAAGCGGCCGCCGTACGGTTGCGCGAGCTCAAGCCGTTGATCGAATTGCTGACGGCGACGAATCCGTTGAGTGCCGGCAATCCTGACGACAGTCCGTCCCGAGCGCCTGTCGTCGAGGTCGAACTCGCCAACATGCTGCAAGGGATCGCTGAGTCGGCGGGGAGTTACGGAGGCCCGGATTATACCTCGGTCATCAAGATCTTCGACCCGGTTCCCCTACGGCAAACACAGCCCTTCAAACATAACAAAAAGAACAGCGCTGAACTCTGGGTGGTCTTCCTGCTCCGCGAACATTTCCGGAGTCTTGGTCTCGGCAAGGATCGCTATTGGCCCCTTGTTGCAGGGCTCTGTGCCGCCGCCGGCATCAGCAATCCCAACGGGCAGCCGTACGGCCCGGACGAATTGAAATCCTGGTGGCAAAAGAATTGGCCGCGCACCTATACGCAGCTGGAGCAAACTCAAGCCGCGCCGGATCTCAGCGGGGCTGCCTACCAGCAGGATTTTGAGTGGTTCGTGTCCTGGATCGAGTGGCAGCGGCAGCGGATCTCGGACGGATCAGGCGCGCCTGTTACGGATTGATCGTCGCGATTGACTCAGACGCGGGTGGCGCTGGTGGGATGTGTCTTGGCCGGGGGCCCCTTAGGCCCGTCCGGCGGTCCGTCCTTGAACATGGCCACGACCAAGCCGATTTTCAGGACGAGTAGGCCGACGCCGACCCACACCACATACGGCTGCACGCCGCCCAATTCTCCCAACATCTGTTGTCTGGCCTCTCCACCAGGGGCCCGCTCGCCCTTGATCTTGGCGAGCTGCTCTTTGGCATGCCAGAAATAGATATAGTTGGCGCTGGCGGCCGCGATGATGCGCCAGATGATGTCTGCTGAGAGGTCTTGGGTGATATAGAATGCCATGGCCGGACCGATGGCATAGATCAGGGCATACACATACATCTTCCGGTAGAGGAACCAGAGGAAGGGCTCAAAGACGAAGGCCGGCCAATGCCAGGTCAGGGCAAATGGCGGGCCCGACGGTCCGGTGAATTTCTTGAAGGTTTCCAGGTAGCGGTCGGCATTGGGGCCGATGAAGGCTTTCCAGAGTTCCGCGTCTGTCTGCGGTGAGGGCGCCGCGTCCGACTCTACTGCCGCTTCCCGGCTTTCGACGGTGAAGGCCCCGCCGCACTGGTGGCAAAAGCGGGCATCGTCTCGATTTTCTTGTCGGCATTGTGAACAGGATTTCATACGGTCACCTTATCCCATCCGCCGTCTCTTCCCGTCAAGGGAGGGCCCGCCATCCACAGGCTTCAAACAGACCCCTGACCGCGCTGGGAGCTGCTGAGGGGTCTTCGTTCTGTTGCTTTCACCTGTCCCCTATGATAGCTTCGCCGCCTCACGATGGGAGAGGTGTGCCATGCCGACGGGCGAGCTGCGACTCAATGCCGAACAGTACTTGATGAACACCTACACGCGCCAGCCGATTTCGATCGTGCGGGGCCGTGGCTCGAAGGTCTACGACCTGGAAGGCCGGGAGTACATCGATTTTGTGGCCGGTATTGCGGTGAATCTCCTCGGTCATGGACATCCGGATCTGGTGCTGGCGGTTCAAAAGCAGGTGCAGCACCTGATCCATACATCGAACCTCTATTATACCGAGCCCCAGGTACGGCTCGCCCAGACCCTGGTTGAGCATTCGTTTGCGCAGAAAGTGTTCTTCTGTAACAGTGGCGCGGAAGCGAACGAAGCAGCGATCAAGCTGGCTCGCAAATATTCGTACGACAAGTACGGGGCCGATCGTTACGAAATCATCACGATGAAAAACTCCTTTCACGGGCGCACCATGGCCACGTTGACCGCCACCGGTCAGGACAAGGTCCAGAAAGGATTCGCCCCTCTGGTGCCGGGGTTTTCGTACGTGGCGTTTAACGATCTGTCGGAAGTCGAACGCGCTCTCACGCCGAAAACTGCCGCCGTCATGCTGGAGCCGATTCAGGCCGAAGGCGGGGTGCATGTGGCGGATCGTAGCTACATGCAGGGATTGCGGGACCTGTGCCGGGACCGGGATGTGCTCCTGATTTTTGATGAAGTGCAGACAGGCATGGGTCGGACAGGGACGCTCTTCTGTTATGAGCAGTTCGGCATGCAGCCGGACATTATGACCTTGGCGAAGGGGCTTGGCGGCGGCATTCCGATCGGGGCTTGCCTGGCCACGGATACCGTGGCGCACGCCTTTTCACCGGGGACCCATGCATCGACCTTTGGCGGAAATCCTCTGGCCTGCGCGGCGGGGTCGGCGGTCCTGCGCGTCCTGCTGGAGGGCAAGATCCTGGACCAGGGGCGGCGGATGGGGGAGGCGTTGGCCAAGGGACTCACCGTCCTGAAAGACCGGCATCGCTGCGTCAAGGACGTGCGTGGGATCGGTCTCTTGCAGGGTATGGAACTGGATATCGACGGGAAAGCTGTGGTCGCCGATTGTCTGGCCCGCGGATTGTTGATCAACTGCGCCGGCGACCGGGTCCTGCGGTTCGTTCCCCCACTCATCATCACGGAGCGTGAGATCGATCGCTTGCTGGTCGCGCTCGCGCAGGTTTTTAGTCAGCGAACCACATCAAGCCACCATTAATCACGTAGGGGCGCGTATGTCGCGGCGTCCGCATCGGTCACCCTCCCGGGCCGGTCTCGGGAAAGATTTTCTGGAACTGCTCTCGATCCCCGTTGCAGAGCTGACGGGTTTGTTACGCCTGGCTGCGCAGTTGAAAGTGAAGCAGCGCCGCGGTGTGCCCCATCCTCTGTTGCAGGGCCGCATGCTGGGCCTGCTCTTTCAGAAGCCATCGACCCGGACGCGAGTGTCGTTCGAGGCGGGGATGAATCAGCTTGGGGGGCAGGCTATGGTGTTGCCGATGGGCGACATCCAGCTGTCGCGGGGAGAGAGTGTCGCCGACACGGCGCATGTCCTGTCACGGTACCTCGACGCTATCGTCGTGAGCACCTTCGACCATGCCATCGCCGAAGAGTGGGCTCGCGAAGCGACCATTCCCATCATCAATGGTCTCACCGATTTGAATCACCCCTGTCAGGCCCTCTCCGACCTGTTGACCATTCAGGAAAAGAAGCGGCGGCTGAAAGGCGTCAAGATTGCCTATGTCGGCGACGGGAACAACGTGACGAATTCGCTGATCGAGGCTGCGGCGAAGATGGGGATGACGATTACCGTGGGTTGCCCGCCCGGATATCAGCCGGATCGGGGCATTGTGGATCGAGCGCGGGATGAAGCTCGGCAGACCGGGGCCGTGATTGAAATCGGCGCTGACCCGTTCGTGGCGGTGAAGGATGCCGACGTGGTCTATACCGATGTCTGGATCAGCATGGGCCAAGAGCGTGAACAGGCCAAACGTCTGAAGATCCTCGCGCCCTATCAGCTGAATGCTCGATTATTGAAATGCGCGAAGCCGGATGCGCTGGTCATGCATTGTCTGCCCGCTCATCGCGGTGAAGAAATCAGTGCCGAGGTGTTGGATGGACCGCAGTCGGTCGTCTTTGATCAGGCCGAGAATCGATTGCATATGCAGAAGGCCATTTTGGTCAGGCTCCTCGGAAAGAAACCTGCGCGGAAACCGTAAGTGAAAGGGAGTCGTATGAGTCGGTCATCGTATAAGAAAGTGGTATTGGCCTATTCGGGAGGTCTGGACACGTCGGTTATTCTGAAGTGGCTGGAAGAGGTTTATGGCTGCGAGGTCGTGGCGTTTTGCGCCGATCTGGGGCAGGGCGAAGATCTGAAGGCCATCAAGAAGAAGGCCCAGTCCCTGGGGGTAAAGAAAGTCTATGTGGAGGATCTCCGCGAGGTCTTCGTCAAGGACCATGTGTTTCCCATGTTGCGCGGGAATGCGATCTATGAGGGCAGCTACCTACTGGGCACGTCGATTGCCCGACCGTTGATCGCGCGGCGCCAGATTGAAATTGCCGCCAATGAAGGGGCCGAGGCGGTGTGCCACGGTGCGACCGGTAAGGGCAACGATCAGGTCCGCTTCGAGTTGACCTACATGGCCTTGCATCCGCAGATCAAGATCATTGCGCCCTGGCGGGAATGGACCATGCGCTCGCGGCGTGAGTTGATCGAGTATGCGGAAAAACACGGCATTCCGGTTACTGCGACGAAGGCGAAGCCGTACAGCATGGACATGAACCTGTTCCACACGAGTTATGAGGGCGGCATTCTGGAAGATCCGTGGAAGGCCCCGCCGGAGGAGATTTTCGTCATGTCGGTTTCGCCGGAGCGGGCGCCGAACAAGGCCCGGGAAGTCGAGATTGACTATGTGGCGGGCAATCCGGTGGCTGTGGACGGTAAGAAGATGAGTCCGGCAACCTTGTTGGCCCATCTCAACAAACTAGGCGGCGCGCACGGTGTCGGTCGTGTCGATCTGGTCGAAAACCGTTATGTCGGGATGAAATCCCGCGGCGTGTATGAAACGCCGGGGGGCACGATTCTCCATGTGGCCCATCGGGGCTTGGAGTCCCTGACAATGGATCGGGAAGTGTTGCATCTGCGGGATAGCCTGATTCCCCGCTATGCCGAGCTGATCTATTGCGGATATTGGTATGCGCCGGAGCGAGAAATGCTTCAGGTGGCGCTCGATGAAGCGCAGCGGGATGTGACGGGTACTGTTCGAGTGAAGCTCTATAAAGGGACCTGTACGGTGGTAGGGCGTAAGTCTCCGCGCTCGCTGTATCGTCTGGATATGGCCACGTTCGAAGAAGATGATGTCTATCAGCAGAAGGACGCCGAAGGATTCATTCGCTTGAACGCGCTCCGGTTGGCGATTCGGTCCCAGCGGAAGAAGAGGTCGACGCGGTAATGGCGAAACCTCACTCTGCCGGTGCGCGTGCCCGGAAGCCTGTCGCTGCGCCGAAACGGCCCGGTCGCGCGTTGCCAAAAGGCAAGGCCTGGGGCGGTCGATTCGCTGAACAAACCGACCGTTTGGTCGAGCAATTCACCTCTTCGCTGGCCTACGATCGACGGCTCTATCCCTACGACATCCAAGGCAGCATTGCACACTGCAGGACGCTTGACCGGGCGAAGGTGCTCACTGCCCGCGAGTCGGCGCAGCTTGTGCGGGGACTGCAGTTTGTGAAGGTGGAGTTGGACGGGGGGCGCTTTCCCTTCTCGCCGCAGGACGAAGACATTCATATGGCGATCGAGCGCCGGTTGACGGAGTTGATCGGCCCGTTGGGCGGAAAGCTGCATACGGGCCGAAGCCGCAACGATCAGGTGGCTCTGGATCTGCGCCTGTTTTTACGGGACGTGCTCTCGACGCTGATGGATCAACTGCAGGAATTCCGGCGTGTTCTCGTGGGGCAAGCGCGGGCCCATATGGGTGTCGTGATGCCGGGGTATACGCACTTGCAACGGGCTCAGCCGGTGCTGTTGGCGCATCACTTCCTGGCCTATGTCGAAATGTTCGGCCGGGACCGAGGACGTCTCCACGATTGCCGGGAACGGCTGAATGTCATGCCGCTGGGGTCGGGCGCTTTGGCAGGGTCGAACTATCCCGTTGACCGACGCTATACGGCCGCACTTCTGGAGTTTCCGGCGGTGACACAGAACAGCCTCGATGCGGTGTCGGACCGTGATGCGGTGGTGGAGGCGCTCAGTGCCTTGTCGCTCATCATGATGCACCTTTCGCGCTTGAGCGAAGAATTGATTCTCTGGGCGTCGCAGGAGTTTCGCTACGTGGATCTGCCGGACACGTTCTGTACCGGCAGCAGCATGATGCCCCAAAAAAAGAATCCGGACGTGCCGGAATTGGTGCGCGGGAAAACGGGACGTGTCTATGGGCATTTGATGGGGACCCTGACGCTCCTGAAGGGATTACCCTTGAGTTACAACCGTGATCTCCAAGAAGACAAGGAAGCGCTCTTCGATGCGGTGGATACCACGGGGCAATCGTTGGCGCTGTGCACAGAGTGGATGCGTCGGCTGGTCGTGAACAGGACCGTCTTAGCCGAAGCGGCTGAGGGTGGTGGAATGCTGGCGACGGAGTTGGCGGATTACCTCGTGACCAAAGGGGTCCCGTTCCGGGAGGCCCATTCCATTACCGGACAGATTGTGCGATTCTCTCTCGAGCAGCAACAACCCCTCCAGCGGTTGACCTTGAAAGATTTGCGCGGTTTCTCCCCCCGTTTCTCGCAGGACGTCTTGAGTTGTCTCACGGTGAAGGGCGCCATTGATCGGAAGGGGCAGATCGGCGGCACGGCAACAGGTCGTGTGGAGGCTCGGATCAAGGAGCTTGAGAAGGCGTTGAAGGGATGAGGCTTGTCAGGGCTTGGGGCCCGGGAGTCGGTGGGGGGGCTGTCGGTGCGGCGTGGATTGTGCTGGGCTTGGGCGGATGTGGGGTGCTCGGCCCACCGGTCCCGCCAGAAAATGTCGGGGTGGCCCCGGTGATTGAGCGGCAGTTAAGACGGGAGGGATTGTTGGCCCCTGGCGCGAATGTGTGGGGTTCGGCGTCCAGGCCCAGCGCTCCGAGTGCGGTGATCGTTGAAGAAGCACTGGCCCCGTCTGAACCGGACGCATTGCCGACTCCGCCGGTGAGGATGATGGGCACGCGATAGTCCTGCACGAAGTTGCGGCCGCGGTGCCAGCCGGTTGAAGTAGCGGTTATTG
>JACOEF010000749.1 GCA_024998705.1 Nitrospira sp. | reverse complement strand
TGCTTCTACTTCCAGTGTTGCAGGTTGCTGCGATTGCTGTTTTTGCCTTAACCTTGGCACCCATAATTTTTGGGTTTTCAGATGATGCTGCTTGGAGCTTTCCGTGGAAAGTAATAACGCTCGCTCCGGGTGCGTTTTTTAGACTAATGGGAGTACTTGTCGTCACGGCAATCGCTTTAGGGTTCATTCCCTTCCTCGGACAACTTCA
This sequence comes from Nitrospira sp., assembly GCA_024998705.1. Taxonomy (GTDB): domain Bacteria; phylum Nitrospirota; class Nitrospiria; order Nitrospirales; family Nitrospiraceae; genus Nitrospira_A. Next base: position 1,846 of record JACOEF010000749.1, on the reverse strand, counting down.
ATCATTGCAAACACTTGTTCTAGGTGGCATCGCCTTGGGATTTGTCCTACGGCTATTTCAATCGATTAATCCAGGACTAATAAACGCACCAATAGACTTTATTCCAGACTTTTGGTTTTCTGTAGGATTAGTGGTTGTTGGCGGTCTCATGACGTGGGTGGGTACCATGGCAGCTGCGCTGCTGGGAACGGCATAGAGATGGCTGAAGAGGGATTGGGTCAAATGATTATGCTTCCAATTGCCGCAATATTTGGTTTTTTCCCAGTATTCGTGTACGGGGCATGGTTAGGCGCTCAAGTACCTGGCTGATTAAGGACGATTGATTCCATTAGATGGCTTGGATTACGTGAACTAATTGGTTCTTTTCTCGCATGCGACTCGCACCCTGCATCGCCAGTACTCAGATTCATTACTGCCGGGGAGCCAACCTTTACGCTCCTGCGAACTCGTTCCCACCTCGGCAAGTTCAAAGATATTAAAGACGAGCTTGTCGGGGTGGACGATGATATCCCGCACCAAACACCTCAGGACTTCCATCTTCTCTTTCGAAAGCAGAGCCGCGAAGATCCGTTGAAAATTCTTCAGATTCCGCAGTACGACCTCTGAGTCATATTCCCTGGCCGTATGCTCCTGGATCTGCCGTTGTACGGCCTGGTACTGAGTTTCGAGGCTGTGCTGTTCCTGCTGTTGCCGGCGCATCTCGTCCTCAAGTCGCTGTACGGACACAGTCCCCTGCCCTACCCCTCGCACCAATCGATCTATTTCGCGTTCGAGCCGATTTAGACTTGCCTTGAGCCGAATGGCTTCCTGCTCCAGCGGCCTCACTTGCTCCTTTTGGTCCAGGTTCAGCTCCTCGACTGTCACTTTCACCCACTCCGCTTGCTGACTCAACGTAGACAGATATTCAATCACCTGGCGTTCTACAGCGTCGGCATTGAGGGCTTTGATCGTGCAGATGCTGTTGCTGTGCTGCATGGTCTTCGTACAGCGATAGTAGGCAATGCGGTTAATCGATTGAGCCTTGCGGCGCTTCTGCGTGTAATGAGGGCTCATAAATGACTGGCAGACACTGCATCTGAGCAGTCCCTTGAGTAGAAATGTCCGCTGGATCTTTGTTTCCGCCCGGCTATGCTCGGGAGGCGGACGGACTGGCCGCATTTATGATCGGGCTCGCAAGAACTGACTTTACGCTGAACATAGCAAGGAACGATTGTGGGAGTTTTGCCAGGCGGAGCGAGCCTGGGCACGAATGTGTCCTCGCTCAAATGATGCCCTTCAAGAGGCCTGACCTTGCGTTCACTGTGTCGGGTACGTACGAGGCGAAGGTGGACACGGTTATACGATCTGCTGGTCTATCGCACGGATTGACACATAACCTGTACGAGGCATAGCATGTCTTTGATCCGGTGGCGTAGAACCATGAACGCCAAACAGATCCTTACCCTCTTCTCGTTGACCCTCTTCTTTGGATTCAGCTTCAATGCCCATGCGTGCCTTGTCCCTGTCTATGCGGTCGCCAGCATGGGAAATGGGTGTGCTGAGCCGGAGCAAGAACCAGTTCGGCAGTTCTGCGATACCTTTAAATTCCTTGGACCACAATCAGTCTCGGACTCTCCTCATCCTTCACCATCCCACACCCTCGACGCCTTTTCAGCGACGCCCCTGACGCCTTCGTGTCAGCATTCGGTGATGCTTCTTCTGGCCGGTCTTCACGTCCCGAGAAATGCCCCTCTTGACGTGTTATCACGCACGACTGTCCTTCGTATTTGATCTATAACCTCGCCATTCCATAGGGCTCTATCAGCACCAATCGTCTGGATGTTCCTTGAGGGTATCCAGAAGTCGT
>JACOEF010000069.1 GCA_024998705.1 Nitrospira sp. | reverse complement strand
GGACCGGCGTAGTGTGAGACGGTCGGTTTTGGGTCCTCTGCCCACGCCGGTAACACGAACAGGGGGCTGAGGGTCGCTAGTGCCAGGGACGCAACGATCGATCGATTAATTTTCATGAGGGCATCCCTTCTCCAGAGTTGCTGGCGTTCGCCTTGTGAATCGACGCAGTCCCGCTCCGCCTAACGGCAGGCGCAAGAAGAGGCGGCACACCCATGCGTGAGCGTGACTTCAGGAAAGTCGATGGTAGTGCCTGCAATATGGTTGATGTAGTTGCTGAAAATGTTCAGCGCGACATGGGCCACCGTCTCGACGATCTCGCCGTCGGTCAGCCCTGCACGGCGTGCGTGCTCAAGCCCCGTCGCCCCCAGCTCACCCCGCTGCACCACGATGCTGTGCGCGAGCTTGAGGATGGCATCGGTTCGCGGATCGGCGGCATTGGCCTGTCGAGCCTCCGCGAGTGCCTGTTGGGTCAATCCCAGCTTGCCGGCAATGAAGGTATGGGCGCTGAGGCAGTACGCGCACTGATTTGTTTCAGCGACGGTGAGCGCGATCTGTTCACGAACCGTCGGGCTGAAACTTCCATCCGCAAGGGCGGCACTGAAATTGAGATACCCTTGGAGCGCGGCCGGAGCATTGCCCAGCACACGAAACAGATTGGGGACAACGCCCAATTTCCCCTGCACGCTTTCAAAGAGCGCTTTGGCTGGCCCGGTGGTGGTTTGGGGGTCGAGTTGTGCGATGCGATTCATGGTGCCTCCGTGGGTTGATGGATGAATAGGTCCGCACGTCGATCGCTGCGGTTACCCTCGTCTACAGCAGGGAGTGTGCCGAGAGACATTGGAGAGATAACTAGTTGACAAACAAGACTATGCGTAGGTTTTCATCGACAACAGAACGCTACGACACTTCGTAATATACGATTACTCGTTGCGTATTCATCCGAAATCTCGTAGCCTCACGACTATGAATCCCCACCAACTTCCCCAGGTCATGGTTGCGACCGCGCGTCAGCGCAGACTCCGTGACGTGCTCCAAACGATCACGGGCGGCATTGCGCAATGTCCGAACACCGTTCTGACTCGCATCTGGCTCATCGAACCGGATGCACTCTGTGATGTGTGCGGGAACCAGGACGATGCCTCCGGCAACACGAGATCCTTGCACCTGGTCGCCAGCGCCGGGGCTCCGCATGACCCGCAAGCCGACTACAGTCGCCTCGACGGCACCTTTCACAGGTTTCCAATGGGCGAGCGAAAAATCGGTCGCGTGGCCACGACCGGTGAACCGCTCTGGTTGGCCGGGCTCCGTGGCGACGAAGAATGGATCGCGTACCCGGCCTGGTTCACCAGCGAAGGGGTTCGGACGTTTGCAGCGCATCCCTTGATCTACCGGGACGAGATTCTCGGAGTACTGGCACTCTTCGACCGTGGCCTCCTCAATGCGGAAGCCTTCGAGTGGCTGCGCATGTTTGCCGACTACGCGGCGGTGAGCATCGCGAACGCCAGGGCGTTCGATGAGATCACCCTGCTGCGCACTCGTCTAGAGGAAGAGAATCTCTACCTGCGCGAAGAGGTCACCGCAGCGCTGGGCATGGGAGAATTCGTCGGAACAAGTCAGGCCCTCCAACACGTTCTCCGGCAAGTGCAGCTCGTGGCTCCGACGGACGCGGCGGTGTTGATTACCGGTGAGAGTGGTACGGGCAAGGAACTCGTGGCCCGTGCGATCCATGATCGCAGCCCACGTAAGAGCCGGGCCTTGATCAAGGTGAACTGCAGCGCCGTACCAGACGCCTTGTTCGAGAGTGAGTTTTTCGGCCACGTGAAAGGCGCCTTCACCGGTGCGCTCGCGGATCGACCGGGCCGTTTCGAAGTGGCTGATCGTGGCACGCTCTTTCTCGATGAAATCGGGGAGGTACCGTTAGCGATGCAGGCGAAGCTACTGCGGGTCTTACAGGAAGGCGAATTCGAGCGCGTCGGCGATCTGCGCACCCGATCGGTGAATGTGCGGATTGTCGCGGCGACCAATCGCGACCTGAAACGCGAGGTCGAAGCCGGCCGTTTTCGAGAAGATCTCTACTATCGTCTGAGCGTGTTCCCGCTCCACATCCCTCCCCTCCGTGAACGCCGTGAGGACATCCCGAAACTCGCGCTGCATTTCGTCGCTCAGAGCGCCCAACGTATAAATCGCCGAGGCCCGCGCGTGACACAGGCGGTCCTGAGCCAGTTGGCCGCCCACGACTGGCTGGGTAATGTACGCGAATTGCAAAATGTCATTGAGCGCGCGGTCATCCTGTCTCAAGGCAATGCTCTCCGGATTCCCCTTCAATCCTCGCCCGCGCGCAGCATCCCATCATCCCCTTCCCTCCCGGCCGTACGACTGAGTACCCGGGAAGATTTGAAACGCCAGGAGCGGGAGAGCATCACGCAGGCCTTGCGGCTCACAAAGGGCAGGATCTTTGGCGTAGGCGGGGCGGCCGGCTTGCTGGGCATGAAACCAACGACGCTCGCGTCACGCATCAAGGCGCTGGGGATCAAGAGGCGCTAGGCGAATTCTCTCGCAATCCGCCCCTCCGCCTCCTCACATCTGTTCCGACATGTCGTCACCGATCATGCGTCTCGCCCTCCCTATCGCACACTACTCGCTGTCCCCATTTACCTGATTGACCCCAAGGTATCGTTGCGTTATTCTCATGACCAGAATTATGGTCACCTGAACCAGAGAGGCATTCCATGGCGAAGACGCTGCCGTTAACAGAAGTGAAGACGCGGCTCCCAGAGCTGATTACCGGCGTCGACGAGCGCGAGGAAGAGATCGTGGTCACTAAGAACGGCCGACCGGCTGCTGTGCTGATCAACGTGCAAGAGTATACCCGCCTGAAGGAGACGCTCGACGTGCTGAGCGATCCCGCGTTGATGCAGCAGATCGCAGAGAGCCGGGCGTTTTACAGAAAACGGAAGAAAGGTCTGTCGTACGAAGAGCTGTTCGGCGAGCCGCTTACCCCGGCAAAAAAGCGCCGTACAGCATGAAGCCGTTTCGGCCCATTATCCCTCCGCATGTGGCGGAGATCATTCGCTCGCTCCATCCCGACCTCAAACAGTCTATCAAAGCTGCCATCCGCGCGATCGCGGTCGATCCAGCCTGCGGCGAACCACTCCGCCGAGAACTGGAAGGGCTCAGGAAATATCGAGTTCGCCGATTTCGGATCATTTACGCCACCGATCATAAGGCTGGAGCTATTCGCCTCATGGCCGTCGGTCACCGGCGATCGATCTACGAAGAATTGACGGAGCGGATACGGAAGAAAGGCTAACGTCCTCCGGACAGGTGTGCACAGACCCGGCAAGGCCTGGGCGGCAGAGCATGCAAGGGTTCTACCTGACCCAAGCTGGTTCTCTCATAAAACGACTCCCAACCATTTTCCCTTTTTACCACCGCAAAATTAGAACTCACCATCGTTTATCCTTACCGTATTGAGCACCTGTTAGCCCTCTCGACTTCTGGCAGGGGAACATCTCACCCGCAATACATTTTGGCAGCGCGACTTGCCGTTTCGAGTCGCACCTGTTGCGAAGAGGCCCGGCTGCGCTTCAGGTTATCAACAAGCGTACGATCAGCGATCGAAGGGTGTCCGCACGAAAAAGGCGGCGCGGGATTATATTCCATCGATAACTGGATTGACTTTGCACAGTTGGCTCCAAATAACTGAGCGGTAATCGTCAGCGCAAAATCGATCCCGGCAGTCACACCGCCCGCCGTAATGCGATTGCGGTCGGTCACCACTCGATCGGGCACAGCTGTTACGCCGAAAACCGGCAGGATATTGATGGAGTCCCAGTGCGTGGTCGCCCGGTAGCCCTTAAGGAGGCCGGCGGCCCCTAAAACGAGAGCTCCGGTGCAGACGGAAGTCACATATTTCGCCTGCTGCGCCTGACATCGGAGGAACTTGAGAGTATTGCGATCTTCCATTACCGACAGGACGCCCTGGCCTCCTGGAACGAAGATTAGGTCGAGCTGGGGGGCATCCTCAATCGTCGTACTGGGTAATGTGCGCAGTCCGCCCTTTGCAGTGACGGGTTGCAGGGATCGTGCAACAACTTCGACCTCGCAATCCGGCAATCTCCAAAAGACCTCCCACGGCCCGCCGAAATCGAGATGCGCCATGTCGTCAAATATGAGCATGCCGATGATCATGGGAACTCCTAGGCGGTGAGTTCTAACGATGAGTAGGCAAAGCCACACAAGAACAGGATCTTCCGGTTCCTGTCCGTAATAACACGCTGCTACTATTCGCAAACCATACGCCATCACTGTTGACGC
>JACOEF010000552.1 GCA_024998705.1 Nitrospira sp. | reverse complement strand
CCGACCGTTGCTCGAGCTGCTCGTAGGTACCCGGCTTCTTGAGACGCTTCAGTGTTTCGATGCCGGCCGTGACGGCCAGCGGATTCCCTGACAACGTGCCCGCCTGATAGACCGGTCCGGACGGGGCAATCATCTTCATAATGTCCTTCGTGCCCCCATAGGCACCGACCGGAAGCCCTCCGCCGATAATTTTCCCCAGGATCGTCAGATCAGGCTTGATGTCGTAGAGCGTTTGCGCGCCGCCGTATTGCACGCGGAATCCAGAAATGACTTCGTCAAAAATCAGCAACATGCCATGGGCATCGGTCAACTTACGCAAGGCGTGCAAGAATTCCGGGGAAGGCGGAATCACTCCCATGTTGCCGGCGATCGCCTCAACGATGACGCAGGCGAGCTGGCGGTAATGCTTCTTGATCAGCTTTTCCGTGGTGGCCAGATCGTTATAGGGAGCGGTCAACGTGTGTTTGGTGAAGTCTGCCGGTACACCGGGGCAGTCGGGAATTCCGAGTGTCGTGAGGCCTGACCCGGCCTTGGCCAGGAGGTAATCGCTGTGGCCGTGATAACAACCCTCGAATTTGAGGATGCCGTCGCGTTTCGTATAGGCACGGGCGACGCGGATGGCGCTCATGACCGCTTCGGTTCCTGAACTCACCAGCCGGACCAATTCCATGGAGGGCAGGGCCTCGCGAATCATCGTGGCCAGCTGGATCTCTAGCTCCGTCGGCGCGCCATAGCTGGTGCCGTTCGCGGCGGCCTGTTGAATGGCCTTGGTGACGGTCGTCGGCGCGTGGCCGAGAATCATCGGTCCCCGGGACAGGACGTAGTCGATGTAGCTATTCCCGTCGACGTCATAGAGGCGTGAGCCTTTGGCTCGGGCGATGAATCGAGGTTGCCCCCCTACCGAGCGAAAAGCCCGAACCGGGCTGTTCACGCCACCGGGGATGATGAGCTGCGCGTCTGCGAAGAGTTGTTCCGATCGTTGTGTTTTCATGGGCCTCTTTCATCGAGCCGTGAGTTGGGGCGCCAACGTACCACGGGAAATTAAAAACGGTCAATGGTCGATGCTGGGTCGAGGAGTGGCTCCGCACCTCCTCTCAGCCACGATTTGATACAGCTGATTATCCGAATAGATACACCTCGTTGCTCCCAAGAAGCATTAGGTCAATGTTAGCATGGAGAAACAATGGGTTATAGGCCTCCACTCATATGGCGCAGGTTTTGCTGAGTGCCTAGTACCACTGAGTAGGAGAAAGCGATGAAAGTGATCTGTTCTTGGTGCCAGGGGGAAGGGCGGACGGGGTTGGTGACAGAAAAAGCTCCGTTGGCTGACCCGCGCGAGACCCACGGGATCTGCTCCGCTCACCTCCAGCAACTGGGTATCGGCCGAGATCCACGGATCTCGAGTTGTGACGAACTCCCGTTGCCGCGCCATGAGTCCGTCCTTCTTAGCCGAAGTTCTCTTCCCGCCATGATCTGTTACGAGTGAGCGCATGCTCGGCTGGATCCGGTTCCCCCACCACTATCGGCTGGGTGATTTTCCCGACAAAAGCGACAAAAAACGTCAATCATTGCCAGAATGCCACGCGGTTGACGAGGGGCTTGGCCCGCACTCTGCTCGTTCAAGCCATCTATCCTACTGCAAACATTGCAGATGTATTCGCCGATGTCGGCTGGTGCGACTCTTGCGCTTTCAGCGAGATGAGTCGAGTGCGAACGAATGGAGTGATGCGTGAAAGTCCTGTGTGCCTGGTGCGTACGAGACGGGAAGCCGGCGTTTCTGCGGGAGAAATTTCCGTTGGAGGATCCCAGTGAAACGCAT
>JACOEF010000748.1 GCA_024998705.1 Nitrospira sp. | reverse complement strand
CGCCGATGTTATCGCCCGCCTGCCCCTCATCGAGCACCTTGCGGAACATTTCCACGCCCGTCACAATGGTCGTCTGCGTCGGCCGCAACCCGACGATTTCGATTTCGTCGCCGACCTTCACGATCCCCTTCTCGCAACGCCCCGTCACCACCGTCCCGCGCCCGCTGATCGTGAACACGTCTTCGATCGGCATCAGGAACGGCTTATCAATGGCCCGAGTCGGGGTCGGTATATACGTATCCACCGCTTCGAGCAATTTCAGAATGGACGGCACGCCCAACGGCCCCTGATCACCTTCGACCGCCTTCAGCGCCGATCCCTGCACGATCGGAATCTTGTCGCCCGGAAAATCGTACTTCGTCAGCAGCTCCCGCACTTCGAGCTCGACCAACTCCAGCAATTCCTTGTCGTCGACCTTATCCGCCTTGTTCAGAAACACCACGATGTAGGGGACGCCCACTTGGCGCGCCAACAAAATGTGCTCCCGTGTCTGCGGCATGGGGCCGTCCGCGGCACTCACCACCAGGATCGCGCCATCCATCTGCGCGGCGCCGGTGATCATGTTCTTCACATAGTCGGCGTGGCCCGGGCAGTCAACGTGCGCATAGTGCCGATTGTCCGTCTCGTATTCGACGTGGCTGATCGCAATCGTCATGATCTTGCTGGCATCCCGGCGGCCCTGGCTCTCGCTCGCCTTCGCCACTTCGTCGTAGCTGATAAACTTCGCCATCCCGCGATCCGCACAGATCTTGGTCAGCGCACTCGTCAGCGTCGTCTTTCCATGGTCCACGTG
>JACOEF010000747.1 GCA_024998705.1 Nitrospira sp. | reverse complement strand
CTGGCCGAGACGATCGCCCTCAAGGCGCTGGGCCTGCTCACCACCAGGATGCCTGACGGTAGCAAGGGCTACTCGCTCATTATCATCTTGACCGCCGAAGGCTTCGCGCCGATTCCGATCGGCGTAGGCTTCACCCTCACCGGCATCGGGGGGTTGGTCGCCCTGCATCGCACCGTCCGTACGGATGTCCTGCGCGACGGGCTTAAGACCGGCACCTTGAACTCCATCTTGTTTCCACCCGATCCCCTCCGCAATGCCCCCCAGATCTTTAGTGACCTGCGGCGAGTGTTCCCACCCACCGCCGGCCGCCATGTAGTGGGGCCGATGGTGCAACTGCGCTGGGGCTCCCCGACCTTGCTGACGCTCGACCTGGCCCTGCTCGTCGAACTGCCTGCGCCCATTCGCGTGGTCGTGCTGGGCCGTTTGCAAGTGCTCCTCCCGGATCAGGCCCATCCGCTGATCCAGATCCGCATGGATGCCTTGGGCGTCCTGGATGTCAGCGCCGAGACGGTCTCGTTGGATGCGACGCTCTATGATTCGCGCATTCTGCAATTCACCCTGACCGGCGACATGGCGTTACGCGCGGGCTGGGGCCGTCAACCGCAGTTCGTGCTGGCCATCGGGGGGTTCCACCCCCGCTTTACCGCACCGCCGGGCCTCCCCGCGTTGAAGCGGCTGGCCTTGCAATTAGCTGACGGGGATTCGCTCCAGTTACGCTGCCAGGCCTATGTCGCCGTCACCTCCAATACGGTGCAGTTCGGGGCGCGGGTGGATCTCCATGCGGCCGGCGGCGGCTTCAGCTTCGATGGCCTGCTCGGTTTTGATGCGATCATTCAATTGGCGCCCTTGGCCTTTGAGGTGGAGGTCGGCGCGGCGTTGGCGCTGCGCTATCACGGCCGCCTGTTGATGGGCATCTCGTTTAAGGGACGGCTGGCCGGGCCGACGCCCTGGCACGTGGAGGGTAAGGCGTCGATCAAGTTTTTGTTCTTCTCGGTGTCGGTGTCCTTCTCGCGGACGTTCGGGAGCAAGAGCGCCCCGCCGCTGCCCGCGGCGGTGGATGTGGTGGGCTTGATTGCCGCCGCCCTGGCCGACCGGCGCAATTGGAGTGGCGCCCTGCCACGGAGCACGAGCGCGGTGGTGACCATCAGAGAGATGCCGCCGCCGGCCAACGGACTGCGCGTGCATCCCTGGGCGGAACTGACGCTACGCGGGCGGATTGCGCCCTTGAACCGGCGGCTCACAAAGCTGGGGACCGCGCCGCTCGTTGGCGGACCCACGACGGTGACGGTCACGGTGACGGATCGCGCCGGCGCCCAGCCCTGGCGGACCACGCCGGTGCAGGAGCCCTTCGCCTTGGCGCAGTATGAAGATCTGCGCGACGACCAGCAGTTGGCGCAGCCGAGTTTTGTCCCGCTCGCCGGCGGCCTCACGGTCGCCGCTGACGACTTAGCCGTGGATGACGAGGGGGGACTCGCCGCGCCGATCGCCTATGAGACGTTGCTGCTGGATCCGACGCGGCCGCCGGAGCGGCCGAAGCCGGGCTACGTGCTCTCGGCGTCGGTGCTGACCCGGGTCGCGCCCTTCGGCGCCGCCGG
>JACOEF010000746.1 GCA_024998705.1 Nitrospira sp. | reverse complement strand
TGGCACACGGGATACTATCCTCGGACATGGGACTAATCCTGAATCTTACAAACAACCTGGGAGAACAGGTGGTGAGGTTAACAATGAGCAAACTTCGTATGAACGTAAAGGCGACGCCGATTATCGGAGCAGCCTTGAGTGTCCTTATCCTTTCCGCGGGTGCGGTTGGATTGGGGCATGCTGGAGATCTTCCGGAAGGTTTTGCAAAGGCGGAGTTGTCTCCGGCGCCTCCTGCGGAAATGATTGAAGCAGGAAAGCGTGTGTATTTTACCAAGTGCGTGTGGTGTCACGGAGTTGATGGGGCCGGTGACGGACCAGGTGCCGACAGGCTCTGGCCACGGCCGAGGAATTTCAACCAGGGCACATTTAAGATCCGCCATACGGCAAGCGGAGAGCTGCCGCTGTTTAACTATAACGAGAAGACTCCTGATTCCGGAAAAAACGACCTTCTCGATACGGTTACGCATGGCCTCCCGGGGTCTGCCATGCCACCGTGGGAAGGTATTTTAACTGAGGAACAGCGTATTCAGGTCTTGTCGTTTGTGACCACTCAATTGGTGAAGGACCGTAAGTTTACCGACAAACAATCTGAGACGCAGACCGTTCTTCAGCTCGGTACCATCAAGCCTGCTGAGGCGACCGAAGAAAGCATTAAGAAGGGCGCTCAGTTGATTGTCGATAAGAAGTGTATCGAATGTCACGGTGTAGAAGGTCGAGGAGATGGAAACGCCTTCAATCTGAAGGATGACTGGGGCTTTTCTATCCAGCCGGCCGATTGGCATAAGTGTTGGAATTTCCGTGGGAGCCGCCAAGATCCGTACAACGTGCGGAATATTTTCCGCACCTTTTCGACGGGTGTGAACGGCACGCCGATGCCCTCATTTGCCGATAGTACGTCGGTGGAAGATCGCTGAAGCATTGCTAACTTCGTCAACTCGTTGTGTGAGAGAGACGCTGAAGGCAAACCCCTCGGAATCGATCCGCTGACCGACAAGCCCAAGATTAACTTCGTTGTTCCTTCTGCTCCCGTCGAAGGGGAAATTTCAAACGACCCTGAGAATGAGATGTGGAAGAAGCAGGGCCGTCGTTATGTTGCTATGGGTGGTCAGATCACCCATAAGCCACGTAACTTTGTGAATCGTATCGATGATATCTGGGTTAAATCGCTGTACAACGAAAAGAACGTGGTCTACTTGATCCAGTGGGATGACCGGACGAAGAGTGTTGCCGAAGGAAAGCTTCCTTGGGCCCCGACTCAAGTCAATGTTGAGAACTTCGGTGTCAAGGAGCAGGCTCCGAAGACCGGAGAAGAGGGATCAATCGCGGCTGCTCAGAACAACTATGCCGTCTATAACGATGGTATCGCGTTCCAATTCCCGATCAAGTGGCAGGAGATCCCTGCCCCATTCAAACCACGATATTTGTGGGGAGATGCGAAGTTCAACGCCGACATCCTGAAGTGGGAGGCGGATGGTTCGCTCCGTTCCTTCAAGGGAACTGGTTGGGATCAGGACTTCGAGGAGCGTGATGATTTCGAAGAAAAAGTTAAGCTGCTGAAGTCAGAGTGGAAGAACGGGCAATGGACCGTCATGATCTCCCGTCCCCTGAAGGGCGACAAAGATGATTATGATGAGTACACGCGGTTCGATATTGGTAAGTACATCCCGATGGTCTTTTTTGCCTGGGATGGACACAATGGCGATGCTGGACGCAAGATGGCCGTGTCGGCCTTCTATTACACGATCTTGCAGCCTCCGATCCCGCAGGAAGTGTACATCTAC
>JACOEF010000424.1 GCA_024998705.1 Nitrospira sp. | reverse complement strand
TCTGGTCGGATTCGATCCGGCGCGGGCGTTGTACGTCGATGACGATGAACAATGTCTGGCTGCGGCCGAAGATTTCGGAATCGGCCGGATTTTTCACCGCTCGCGGTCGAGCTCTCAGGCTTCAGCAGTCCCTTCCGCGCGGTTTCCCTCCATCGAACATTTTCACGCCATCCTGCCGGGTTAAGTCTCGGTCCGCGCCACTGCTCCCGCCGAACAGGCCATTGAGGGGTGTTACGTGATGGGATCCAGCAACTCGCGGAGTTTCTGTGCCAATTCCGTGGGGAGAAAGGGCTTCTGAATGAAGCCGGTGCCCGGTTCCGAGAGAAACGTCGGCAACACGCTCCCCTCCGCGTATCCCGACATAAAGAGCACCCGAAGCTCGGGCCATTGCTGACGTAGGTGCTCAGCCAAGGTCGGTCCTGTCATCTGCGGCATCACGACGTCCGTCAGCAGAATATGAATGGGAGTGTGGGTGGCGGCGACCAAGCGGAGCGCTTCTTGCCCGCTGGACGCTTCGAGCAGGGTGTAGCCGTAATCGGACAGGGCTTGGGTGAGCAGCATCCGGACGGCCTGTTGATCCTCGACCAACAGAATGGTCTCCCGTCCACCATGCGGTTTGGATGGGAGGGGAAGCGAGGTGGTGGGCGACGGGGCTTCGACCAGTGGAAGGTAGAGGTCGAAGATCGAACCTTCGCCGGGTGTGCTGTCGGCAAAGATGAACCCCTGGCTTTGTTTGACGATGCCGTAGACCATGGCCAACCCGAGTCCGGTTCCCTTGCCGTCTTCCTTGGTGGTGAAGAAGGGTTCGAAAATATGGGACAGGGTCGTGCGGTCCATGCCTTCCCCTGAGTCGCGGATCGACAGGTGCGCATAGGCTCCCGGCAGCAATGTGGGATGGGGCACCGGGCTGTCGGGTGTAATGAACAGGGCCTGCGTCGCTATCGTGAGTGTTCCGCCGGCAGGCATGGCATCTTTCGCGTTGACGGCCAGATTCAGCACCACTTGATCGATCTGTCCCCTGTCTGCGCGAATCGTGCAGGGCCGCGAGTCCAGATTTCTGACCAGGCTGATGTCTTCGCCGATCAACCGTTCGATCATGGAACTGATCGACGAAAGTGCCTCATTGAGGTCGAAGATCTGGAACGTCAGCACTTGGCGTCGGCTGAAGGCCAGGAGTTGCTTGGTCAAGGCCGCCGCTCGCTGGCCCGCGGTCAGGATCTCCGTCAGCAAATGATGCAGTGGATCTTCGGCCCGTACCTGTTCCAGCAGGAGCGTGGCGCATCCGTTGATGACCGTGAGCAGGTTGTTGAAATCGTGAGCCACGCCGCCGGCCAAACGGCCGATCCCTTCCATCTTGTGGGCCTGCCGGAGTTGGTCTTCGAGTTGTTTGTGCTTCGTGATATCGACGAAGAATCCGATGGAGCCGACCGCCTGGCCGCCGGGACCCTGGAGCAGGCTGCCCCACATGTTCACATCTACCAGGGCTCCGTCCTTTCGCTGGCGGCGCAGTTCCAGATTGCGCGGCGCCGCGCCGCTCATTACCGCCGTCCACAAATCTTTGGACACCTCTTCCTGTCCCGGGGGCACATAGGGGAGTTCTTTGCCCAACACCTCGTCTTTGGTCCACCCGAAGAGGGCGGTGGCGGCGGCATTCCAGGTGGTGATGAGGCCTGCCTGATCCAATTCGATCATGGCCAGAGGGGAATCTTCGATGATGGTCTCAAGATGGGCGGTCGTCCGGCGCAGTTCGTCGGTGCGCTCACGGACATGGTGCTCCAGCGCTTCTTGCGCCTCACGGCGGTCGGAGGCTTCCAGCGTTAAGGTCGCCATGGCGGCCAGGGATCCGGCAAAGGTTTGTTCTTCCGGGGCCCATGTTCTGATAGAGCCGACGTGCTCGATGCATAAGATCCCGATCACCTTACCGTGTCGTCGGATCGGGGCATCGAGCACGGCTTTGATGTTCAAGGGGGCCAAATAATCCTGAGTCAGTTCGCTTGTGCGTGGATCGGTTTGGGCGTCCCGTGCGGAGAGCGCAAAGGGTTCTTGGTCCAGCGCAAGGACGAAGGAGGGGTATCCGTCGGTCGGCCGGCGTAATCCGCCGCTGTGCTGCTTCGGCGTGACTTCAAAGAGGTCCTGGAGAATCAGGGTGCTCTGTGTATCGTCAAAGAGCCAGATGCTGGCACGCTCGACGGACAGCGTGTGAGCGGTATTTTCCACAATAGTCGGGAAGGCCCCCGAGGGGTAGCCGCCGTGAATGGCCGGATGTTCCGCCAGGACATGCAGGACGGTCTGCTGTACGGCTAATTGCTCCAGACGTCCTTGTTCGATTTCTTCACGTTGTTTCCGGTCCGTGATGTCTTCCGAAATGCCCAATAGATAACGCGGCATGCCGGCTTGGTCGTAGAGGGGGAGCTTTTTGGTATGGAGCCATCGCAAGCCCTGGTGCTTCGTCTGGATGGGTTCGGCAGGAATGTCCATCATCGTGCCGCCGCCGGTCAGGACTTCACGGTCTCTGGTGGTAAAGAATGTCGCCTGCTCAGGAGGGAAGAAATCGAAGTCGTTTTTCCCCAGGAGCGCCTCTCGCGGCAAGCCGATCAGTTCCTCGCCCGCTTTGTTGAACTGGACGAAGCGCAATTCTTGGGCGTCTTTTAAAAAGACAATGTGGGGAATGTGCTCGACGATAGACTCCAGGAGTTGGCGCGTCTGGGTCAGGGCATCTTCCATGTTTTTCTGTTCGGTTACGTTCGCGCACACGATGACGATATCGTACTGCCCGTCGGGGTTGCGCACGGCCCGGGCCGCTTCCCTCACCCAGAGCAGGCTGCCGTCCTTACGCATCTTCCGGAAGCTCCAGCGAAGGACTTCTCCCGGCCGGCTGAGACAGTCGGCGAAATGTTGCTGCATGCTGCTGTGATCATCCGGGTGGACGATCAGAGTCGCCGGGTGACCGCTCAGCTCGTCGGTTTCATAGCCCAATTCGGCGGCAGTGGTGGTATTGACTGTGAGCAATGTGCCCTGTGCATCGACGGTCAGCAACATTTCGGGGCTGCTCTCAAACAGCGCACGGTATCGCTCCTGGCTGATGCGCAAGGCTTCTTCGGTCTGTTTCCGAGCAGAAATATCCCGAAGCACAGCCTGAAACCCGATGACCTCCTGGTCGCGTTGCAGCAGTTACACGTTCTGTCCGACCCACAGGGTCTGTTGAGAGTGGGTGATCAGGGGAAACTCATAATAGGTGCTGGCCGTCTTCCGGAGAAATTGCCGGAGGTAAAAGCGTTCCGCCAGGCGCCGGTACTCAGGGTGCACGAAATCCAGCGCACGATGGCCGAGCACCTCTGTCTCGTGATACCCCAGGAGTCGGATGACCGCGGGATTGATGAACGTAAAACGGCCGCTCCGGTCTGTCCGGTAGATGATGTCCTGGGCATACTCCATGATGAAGCGATGGTGTTCGGTCTTGACAGTGAGGAGCAATTCCATCTGCTCCCCTTCCTGTAGCTGACCGGCGAGTTGATCCACCAGTTGCGTGTTGTGATACTTCAGCCGGAGGGTTTCCTGGACGGTGTGGGAGGTCCGGTGCGCCGTGTAGACCATGAGCATCGAGAAGAGCATGGTGCAGATCGCCATCGGCAGGGCTTGCTCATGGTTGAGGGTGAAGAGTCGCAGGATGAGTGGCATCAACATCGGCAGGGAGAAGGACAAAAAGGCGTCGAAGCGAGCGGCTAAGGTAGAGGCGGAGCCGGCGGCGATGCCTGCGAGTACGAAAGTCAGAAAGAGTTGGTGGGCCGGTGAGGATTCTGGAAACAACCACAGGGCTGAGGCACCCCAGCCGAGCCCCGCGAGTGTCGTGCCGAGCAGAAACGCCTGGTCCCAGCGATAGATGTTGGCAGGGCCCGGTTTGTTGGCCTTGAAGGAGCGAGCGAGCCCGTACCGGCCTGCGGAAAGGATCAGGTGGTACGCAAGCCAGATGAGAAGCCGGTCATGCGGGACGACATGCCAATTGACGGCGATCAGAGCGAGTGCGCAGCCGAGCCCGGCCACCAGCGCTGCCGGCATGGCCCCATACAGGAGTGTGACCTGTTGTAGGGAGATGCTGCTGTCGCGGGCTGAATCAGATGGTGTGGATAATGGAGTGGTCAATGGCGGCTGTCTGTCGGGGAACGACGGTGAGGAGGCCATCTAGGCCACTCCTGTCTGATGCATGGGTGAACCCGAAGATAGACCAGTATATTACGGTGCAGTCTACAAAATTGCCCTCAGGGATACAATCTCCCGGTTTCAGGGATCCCGCGGTTTGTCCGGCTCAGAAAGGGGGGAGAGGCGACACTTGTGGCGAGTGTCAGGCTTCGAGAATGAACTGTAGGGAAGCTTACCTATTGACGCGGGCGGTGCCGCGATACATTTCCCCCCCGATTCTCGGGATGCCGGGAAGGCAATAACGATCAAGCTGTTCCAGCCGCAGGTCGGCGTCGAGCACCAGTCGATCGATGCGGCGATTGAGATGGCACCCGCAGGCCAGGATGTTTTGCAGGGGGTTGAGCCGATCCTGCCAGCGGGCGATGACGGGATCGTCGCTACGGCCATGCTCCAGGAACAGAAAGCGGCCATCCGGCTTCAGGACCCGGCGAATGTCGCGTAGTGCCCTGACCGGGTCCGGAATCGTGCAGAGTGTGAACGTACTGACCACGTCGTCGAAGGTGGCGTCGTCAAAGGGTAATTGCTCGGCACTCCGCTGCTGAAAGTGAACGGGGAACGAGACTTGGGCCACCCGCCTAGCGACTCGATCCGGCAAGAGTGGTGCGGGATCGACGGTATGCAGGGCGGTCACGGTCGGCGGATAGTGTGGCAGATTCAATCCGGTTCCGAAGCCGATTTCCAGGACGACTCCATGCACCGGAGTCAGCAGTTGCCGGCGTTCGGCCTGAAACCGTTCGCCCCGGAGCACCCAATCCATGAGTCGTGGAAAGATATAGGTCGCGTACATCAGTGTGGGCGTCTGGTGGAATGTCGTGGCGGCATCGATGTCGGGTGTTGGGTGTTTCGCCATTTGATCAGGAGTTGCGTCGGGGATCAAGCGAGGATCCCCTTGGTGGCCGAATCGGCCCCCATTGGCCCAGCCTCGTCCTTGTTGCTCCGTGCGGCGTGTGCTAGAGTCGTCCGTTCTTTCACCGAAGACGAATGATGACCTCACAAATGACAATCACACCATGAGTAAGGCGTACGACCACCAGGCCCTTGAATCGAAGTGGCAAACCTATTGGGAGACACACCGCCCGTTTCGGGCGCTGGACGATCACTCGAAGCCCAAGTTCTATTGCCTCGACATGTTCCCGTACCCCTCAGGGTCGGGTCTGCACGTTGGGCATTTGGAAGGGTATACCGCCACAGACATCGTGTCCCGCTACAAACGGATGTGTGGCTTCAACGTGCTGCATCCCATGGGGTGGGATGCGTTCGGGTTGCCTGCCGAGCAGTATGCGGTGAAAACCGGTGTGCATCCCGCCATCACCACGGCGCAGAACGTCGCGACGTTTAAGCGGCAAATGAAGCGAGTCGGGCTCTCCTACGATTGGGACCGCGAACTCAGCACCACCGATCAGGACTACTATCGTTGGACTCAGTGGATCTTTCTGAAGCTGTTCGAGCGGGGGCTCGCCTACGTGGCGGAAGTGCCGGTGAACTGGTGTCCTGCCTTGGGGACCGTGCTGGCCAACGAAGAAATTGTGGACGGCAAAAGCGAGGTCGGCGGGTTCGATGTCATTCGTAAGCCGATGCGGCAGTG
>JACOEF010000510.1 GCA_024998705.1 Nitrospira sp. | reverse complement strand
TCTTCATGATTCAGACCGATGACCATGGCACACTCATTGGTATTCAACTTAATCAGGCTACCAAGCGGATACACGCCCAGAGCCTTGATGGCTACTTCGACCAGGATCTTGTCATAGCGGCCTTTGGCGCCCAACACGAAGAGCTGGCGGATTGCATCGTGGGGCAACAGCGCGGGGCGGCCGTGCCGCGTCGTGAGCAGGTCGTCATAGGTATCGGCTAATCCAACCAGCTGCGCCAAGGGAGACAGGCTGTCCTGTTTCAATTGTTTCGGAAATCCGCTGCCATCGATGTATTCGTGATGGTGGAGAATGATCCGTGACACCGCATCAGGGATTGCGTCCACTTGTGCCAGCACGGTCGATGCCAACTGCGGATGTTGTCGCATCAGCATCTGTTCCTGCTCGGTCAGGGGGGTCGATTTTCGATACAGGTTGCGCGGGAGACGAACGTATCCGATATCGTGGAGCAGGGCTCCCAGCCCAAGGATCTCGCGATCCGCTTCCGAACAGCCGTTTTCTACGGCCAGGATGAGCGCTAACACGCACACGTCCATACCATGAGCGGCGAGGGAACTGTCGAAGCGTCGCACTTTGTCCAGGCAGAACTGGATCATCATCGACTCCGGTTGAGCCACGATTTTTTCCAATAACGTACGCACAACCGGCGTCAGTGCTGCGATTTTCGGCGGGTGACCTGCTTCAAGATCAGTGAAGACGCGCTCCACGGCGGCCATAGCTTCTCGATAGGTCGCCGCCGGCGATGTAGCGTGGGGGACGTCATCGATGTGCGGCGTCGGAACAGCCTCACTCTCCTGAGGGGGGGGCGCAAGTGCGACAGGCGCCGTGCTCAGCACAGACGCAGCGGTGACAGCGGTGTCCGCTCCACGTTCGATATCGATGGTGACAACCTGGATGCCATGCCGTTTCAGCTGCTGGATATCGTCGGGGTTAGACACCAGCCACTTGTGAAGGAGAAACGGAGTGCGATACCAGGGCTGATCCAATCCCACGATAAACATGCCGAGCTTGAGTTGCTCGATGGGAATGCGTTTTGTCGAGGCCATATTCGGTTTTCCCTGCTCCTTCGGGCCGAACGGCATGCCGGGGGGCACACCGGCGCGGTCTCCTTGCCGTAGAGAATATATCGGCTGATCCTGATCCGGTCTTTACCGGAGTCGGGCTCCTAGAGCCATACGTTTCCTTTAGATTTTTGAGGGTTTTGCCGATAAAGCAGATGCGGGTGCGTGCATGTGCGCGTGGCACACGGAAAAAAACGCATGAAGGTGTCGGTTCTCCATCGTGATCCAACCTCGTTTCTTGCGGTCGGCCTTTCAGTCCAGCTGAGCCTGTCGGAGGACCAGTCGCAAGCGCAGTACGGCTCGTCGATCCTGGGGTGGGGGGACCGGCAGTGGATTCTCTGTGAATGGCCGTTTCACCTCGGGCAACCGATTCCCTGCTCCGTCGGGATGTCTTGTCGGCTACGATATATCTACGACGGGAAGTTGATCGGATACCGTACCGAAGTGTTGAATACACAGATGCAACCCTTCCCGTTTTTGCTCCTCGCCTTTCCTTCTACCCTGGACGAGGTCCCGCTTCGCAAACATGGGCGTGTGCTGGCACAGGAACCGATTGTCCTCACTCCGGTGACGAACGACAGAACTTCCGCACAAGCCGAACCACTCACGCGTATCGGTGCGCTCCTCATGGATCTGAGCGCCGCGGGCTGCGCCGTCCTCCTCCAGCGACCTGCGCGGGAGTTTTTCATGGGCATGCTCGTGCGAGTCGAGTTCGAAATCGTCGGCACCGGTCACGTCAACAATCTGACAGGGGTCATTCGAAACGTGTCAATCCAGGCTGATGGCACCCAGCTTGGTCTGGAATTTCGCTTCGACGGCCAGGAAACGATCGAGTATCGCGGGTGGGGAGGTTCAGTCCAGAAAGCGCTCGAATCCGTCGTGCTTCGCAAGCATTTCATCGAGTCCGCCTAGACTGCAGCGGTTGCCGACGACTGGGAAGTTTTTGCCCGGTCGCTTTCCGGTAGCCGCTCGCAATACCAAAAAATCCAGCAGTTTCTGTTTTCCCTGTCACACAGGTCGATGGCATACATCTTGATTAGTCTCCTGGTGCCACACCTCGTCTTGTGAGGGACGAAGGCCAATTTTAGGAGCCAGAGGGACGACAACCATGACGCTTCACGCACAGAGTGCCAAGCTCAATCCTCGATGGTGCCTCGCGCAGGATACGATCGACCGGCAGGATATCGACCATTTGATCGAGTGGCTGCGGACTTATCCTCGCCTCACGAAAGGGGCGGTGACCCTCGACTTCGAGCGTCAATGGTCTGAATGGTTAGGGCGTCCCTATTCGGTGCACTGCAATTCCGGCTCGTCGGCCAATCTTTTGATGTATTACGCCTTGCTGCGCTCGGGCAAGTTGCGCAACACGAAGGTGATCGTCCCGAGTGTCGGATGGGTGACGTCCATCGCCCCGGCGATTCAATTCGGCTTTACGCCCCTCATGTGCGAGGCCGATCCGGACACCTTCGGCCTCGACCTCAACCATCTGGAAGACCTCCTAAAACGCCACGACGCGCACACGGTGTTACTTGTTCAGGTACTCGGGGTGCCGCATCGCATGCAGGAGTTGCAGAGCCTGAAGGAGCGTTACGGATTTTATCTCCTCGAAGATGCCTGTGCCGCCATCGGAGCGGAATACGGCGGCAAGAAGGTCGGCACATTCGGCGACATGGCGAGTTTCTCCTTCTATTTCGGCCACCAGATGTCCACGATCGAAGGCGGCATGGTCTCGGCGAGCGAGAAGCATCTTGCGGATCTGCTCCTGATGCTGCGCAGCCACGGCTGGAGCAAGGATCTCGACCGGACCAGCCATGAGGAGCTGGTGACGCAGTACCAGGTCGATGATTTCCATTCACCCTTTGTGTTTTACGAGCCGGGCTTCAATCTGCGCTCAACCGATCTCAATGCATTTATCGGCATCGAACAACTCCACAAATTGGATGGGATGACCGAGCGACGACAGGCCAATCACGAACGGTATCTGCAGCACCTCGGTGGCCGGTTTTACACGCAGCGCCCACCGGCGGGCAGTAAGGTTGCGAGTATCTCGTTCGGATTACTCGCTGATTCGACCGAGCAACGCCGTCGAATCGTCCGGGCATTGGTCACAGAAGGGGTAGAAACGAGAATTTTCTCCGCGGGCAATCTCGGGCTCCATCCGTTCTGGATGAACCGCTACGGGAAGGCCAGCTTCCCGGTGGCGGACCGCGTGCATCATTGCGGTTTCTTCCTGCCCAATCACGCCTCCATGAACGAACAGGATGTGGCTCATATCGCGCGTATCGTCCTGGAGGCCGCATGACGGAATGTCCGCAGTTTCCCGACTATTTATTGAGAGGGGAGCCCGTACGATCATGAAGACAGACGTACCCCATGTGCTCGTGACCGGCGGCGCCGGTTATCTCGGTTCCGTGCTCAGCAGGCGTTTATTGGATCGTGGCTACACGGTCACCGTCCTCGACAATTTCATGTATCGGCAGAACAGTCTGATGGACTGTTGTGGTGACGAGGGGTTCCAGGTGGTGCGAGGCGATTGCCGCGACGAACGGCTGCTGACCGATCTCCTGCGAACCGCCGACCTCATCATTCCATTGGCTGCATTGGTCGGAGCGCCACTCTGCGACCGGGACCGAGTCGGAGCGTATACCGTCAACTTCGAAGCCGTGCAGCTGCTCTGCAAACTGTCGTCGCCGCAGCAGCGGATTATTTTCCCCGTCACGAACAGCGGTTATGGAATCGGGCAACCGGGCGTACCCTGCACGGAAGAGTCGCCGCTTCGCCCCATCAGCCTCTATGGCGAGACAAAGGTGAAAGCCGAGCGGGTCGTGCTGGATCGAGGGAACGCGATCACCCTGCGTCTGGCCACGGTGTTCGGCGTATCCGCGAGAATGCGGATGGATTTGCTGGTCAACGATTTTGTCTGGCGCGCCGTGCAGGATCGCGCGGTGGTTGTGTTCGAGGGGCACTGCAAGCGCAACTACATTCATATCCGGGATGTCGTGCGGACGTTCCTGCATGCCATCGACCATTTCGATCAGATGAAAGATCGTCCCTACAACGTGGGGCTGGACGATGCCAATCTGTCGAAACTTGAACTGTGCCGGGTTATCCAACGGCTCATTCCGCATTTCGTGTCGTTCGAGGCGCCGATCGGCGAGGACCCGGACAAGCGCGACTACATCGTGTCCAACCAACGGCTGCTCGCGACCGGGTTTAGCCCCGAATGGTCGCTGGAGCGGGGGATTCGCGAGTTGATCAAGTGCTACACGATTATCAAAGCCGGCCAATATGCCAATGTCTGATTCGAGGGCAGGCGAGGGGAGAGCGTCCCGATGATCATCAGTCGAACACCGTTCCGGATGTCTTTCTTCGTGGGCGGCACTGACTATCCCGTGTGGTTTCGTGAGCATGGTGGGGCGGTACTCGCCACGACGATCGATAAATATTGCTACATCAGCTGCCGCCGCCTGCCCCCGTTTTTCGAACATCGAACGCGCATTGCCTATTCACGCATCGAACTGGTGAACAAGAATGAGGAGATCGAACATCCTGCCGTTCGTGGCGTCCTAAAGTATCTCAATATCAACGACGGCCTGGAAATCCATCACGACGGGGACCTACCGGCGCGTACAGGATTAGGGTCGAGCTCGTCGTTCACCGTCGGCTTGCTCCATACCCTCTATGCCCTTCAGCACATCATGCCCAGCAAGGAACAGTTAGCCCAGGCGGCCATCCATGTCGAACAGAACGTGCTCGGCGAAGCCGTCGGTTGTCAGGATCAAGTGTGGGCGGCGCATGGCAGTCTCTGCAAGGCAACGTTCTTTCAGAACGGCGAAATCGGCCATACCCCCATCATCATGCACCCCGACCGGCTGGCCGCTTTCCAGAGTCACCTGCAGCTCTACTTCACGGGATTTTCTCGGATCGCGTCGGAAGTGGCTCGTGAACAGATTGATCGAACGAAGCAGCGCAAGATCGAACTCTCGGCCATGTTGGACATGGGGGACGAGGGCATCGGCATCCTCACTGGTGGCGGCGATTTGGCCGCATTTGGAACCTTGTTACACGAAGCCTGGATGCTCAAACGGCGCTTGACGTCGCGTATCACGACGCCGGCGATCGATGAGATCTACAGAACAGCCAGAGCGGCCGGCGCGTTGGGCGGAAAGTTACTGGGCGCCGGGGGCGGCGGGTTCATGCTGTTTTTTGCCAAGCCGGAGGACCACGAACGCATTCGCGGAGCCCTGCCCGGCTTGTTGCAGGTTCCATTCAGGTTTGAAGGTCTGGGCACGCAGATCGTGTACTATCAGGAGGATCATCTCATGCTCGACGACGTCTGGGCTCAGAACTCGGCCGATACGGCCTCCCGTCTGAAGACTGCGTTGATCGGACAGGCAGCGTGAAGATGGGCCAGGTTGCGGATTGCGATGTGATCATTCTGTGTGGAGGCCTCGGCAGCCGCCTTCAATCGGTGGTGGCAGACCGGCCGAAATCGATGGCGGAGGTTCATGGCCGGCCGTTTGTGTCATTGCTCGTCGAGCACTTCCTGCGCCACGGGGCGCGTCGATTCATCTTTAGCACCGGGTATATGGGGGAGATGATCGAGGAGTGGTTTGGCCGCCACCGAGGCGGGTATGAAACCATGTTCGTCCGCGATCCCGCTCCTCTGGGAACGGGCGGTGCAGCGGCGAAAGCCATGACACTGGTTCGGAGCAATCCGTTTCTTGTGCTGAACGGTGATTCATTATGTGAAATCAACCCGGATCGACTGTTGCAATTTCACGCCAGGAAACGGGCTCGCGCAACGATGACGCTCACACCAGCCGACTCACGCGCGGACACCGGAGCGGTGACGCTTGGGGAAGACGATCGCGTCCTGTCGATGGTCGAAAAGCCGCGCGCTCGGACAGCGGGATATCACAATGCCGGTATCTATGTGTTTGATCGTACTGTTGAGAGGCTGTTTCCAACGACGGCTGCCTGGTCGTTGGAGCGTGAACTCTTTCCCCGACTCATCACTGAACCCTGCTATGGCTTCGTCACAGCCAGCCCACTGTATGACATCGGAACACCTGAACGCCTGGCGCACTTTCGAGCGACATGGAAAGACACCTCGGCCTATTTCCCAGCATCACCTGTTCATCACACACAAGGATCGATGTTGTAATGGCCCACCACACAGAACCCATTCCACAGACTGCGCATGGACTGAACTTTTCAGCGCGCGGGGCACGTTTAATCGGGCAGGAAATGTTTCGGGTGATGGATCGGGCTCAAGTGTTGGAACGGCAGGGGCATCGGATCTATCACTTGGAACTCGGGAATCCTCGCATGGCGCCGCCGAGCGAAATTGTCGACAGCGCCATGCAGGCACTCCGAGAACAGCATCTCGGATATGCTCCGACGGCGGGGGTGAAAGAATTACGCGCGGCTCTGGCCGCTCGATATGCTTCGTTGACGGGCCAGGCGTTGACTGACGCACACGTCGTCATGAGTACGGCGAATCTCCTGATTCACCAATTTCTGGATATCACCTGCAATCCGGGTGACGAAGTGGTGCTGTTTACACCTGCGTTTCCCTCTTACTGGGCTGCCGCCACCCATCAGGGCCTTCAGGTCAGGCCGGTCCTGTTGGATGAGCGGGACGGATTTCATTTGTCCCGGCACGCCATCGATACCGCTCTGGCTGCTGAACCCCGGGCGGTGATCGTCAATAACGCGAACAATCCTACGGGGGCCGTCTACGACTCAGCACTGCTGCGAGAACGCGCGGGACGGTGTGAAGAAGCGGGAATTTGGCTCTTGAGCGACGAAACCTATGCTGACCTGACCTTCGACCGTTCATTCTGTACTCTCGCATCGGCCCAAGCCAGGCATGTCGTTGCGATCTCTTCTTTTTCGAAGGTGTTTTCGATTCCTGGGTTTCGCACCGGATATGCCTTTGCCCATGAAGCCGTCGCCGCTAAACTGGCGCTCTCGAATTCGACCCTCTATTCGTGTCTGCCGATATTTACCCAGCTGGGTTGTTTGGCCGGCCTGACGGTGCTCGATACCTATGCCGATGAGATCCGGACTCGGGGAGCTCGCCTCCTCGGCGTCTGCCACGACCGCATCAATCGTTCTGGAATCCTTAGATGCCACAAACCGGAGTCCGGATTTTATTTGTTCGTGGACATCAGTCGTAGCGGGCTCGACGACATGACCTTTTGCCAACGGTTGTTGGACGAGCACCATACAGCCGTGACACCGGGACGAAGTTTCGGCAACGCCTATGCGTCGTTCATCCGTCTGGCCACGTGCGGGCGGGGAGGAGATGTTCAGGAAGGGCTGTCCCGCACGATCGAATTTGCCCAATCACTGAGAGGTGGCCGTGTCCAAGCCGCTTGACGTCTTGTTGGTCACTCCCCCCAGCCGGGTCGCGGTCTATCAAGAGCTGAGCCGTGACTTTGCCGCCATTGAACCGCCTGTCTGGTCCGGCTTGATCGCCACGTTTCTCCGGCAACAGGGCTGCTCTGTTGCCATTCTCGATGCAGAAGCGCAGGGATTGAATCATCAGCAAACGGCGGAGCAAATCGCGGCCATCGCGCCTCAACTCGCCGTCTTTGTGATCTATGGGCAGCAACCATCGGCATCCACGCAGTGTATGCCCGCCGGGCGACAAGTCTGTGAATGGCTCAAGGGGCTGAGCGATGTTCCCACCTTGGTCATGGGCACACATCCGTCGGCCTTGCCGAAACGCACGCTCTTGGAAGAACCGTATACGTATGTCTGTGAGGGAGAAGGGCCGGCCACAATCCTGGGATTGGTGATCGCGTTACGTGCGCCGCAACATTCGCTGCGCGAGGTGCCCGGCTTATGGCACATGGAGAACGGCGAGCCGGTCGGTAATGCTCGCGCACCACTCCTGACGAATTTGGATCGCGAGGTGCCGGGACAGGCCTGGGATCTGCTCGATATGACCCGGTATCGCGCCCACAATTGGCATTGCTTTGGCCATTTGGAGGCGCGGGCGCCTTACGCATCACTGCAGACCAGTCTTGGGCGTCCCTTCACCTGTTCGTTTTGCTGTATCAATGCGCCGTTTTCCATACCCATGTTGAGAACCTGGAGTCCGGATAACGTCATCGCTCAGATCGACCGGCTCGTCCGAGACTATGGCGTCAGCAACATCAAGATCCCCGACGAAATGTTCGTGCTGAATCGACGGCATGTGATCGGTATTTGCGATCGCATCATTGAGCGAGGCTATCGACTCAACATCTGGGCCTATGCCCGGGTAGACAGCGTCCATGACGAAGTGTTGGCCAAGTTAGCCCGAGCCGGCTTTAGCTGGTTGGGGCTCGGCATCGAATCCGGAAGCCAACATGTTCGGGACGGCGTCGAAAAGGGGCGTTTCGGCGAGCGCGATATTGTGGCCACTGTCGACAAGATCCGCTCCTACGGCATTCATGTGGCGGCCAACTATATC
>JACOEF010000217.1 GCA_024998705.1 Nitrospira sp. | reverse complement strand
GCGATCACGAGATGGATCGGAGAGGGGTGTTCTGCATACAGTTTGAGCCCCTCAGCGCTGCCCGTTGCCTGGAGGACCGCGTAGCCCGCATCTCGTAAGGGCTTGGTACTCAGGAGCAGGGTTGTGGGATCGTCGTCGATGATCATGATTGTGGGGAGGGATACTCCGTCAGTAGCCATGCTGGACTCCTCCGGCCGCGGTGCCTGTACGCCGCGGCACTAGAAGGGAGGGCGTTGCTGTTTCAAGCGCTCGTATTCCCGTTGTTCACAACTGCTTTGTTTCGCGCGTAAGGATTCAGGGACCTCCGCGAAGCGAACCGTGCAATAGCTCTGGGCTTGGCGTCGTCGGTCGAGGTCTTGTTGCTCTTCGAGTTGCTGGAGGCGGGCAGTGAGATCAATTGCCGGAAGTTCGTTGCCCGCGGGAGTGTCCTGTCGCGGGGGCGTCGGTTGGTCGTCGCTCGAGCGTGGGTGAGGGCCGTGTAGTCGCCAGCGTGTCAACACATCGTCCTGATTGAACACAATGGTCAAGCCGAACTGTGTGTACTCCCAGACCAGCTCCCCCTGATCCGGGCGCGCCCAGATCGAGCGGGGCAGGCCGTATCGATTCCAAATCTCATCGCGTAACATGCCGACGCGTGGTGTCAGGTTGCGGACGGCCGTGATCTGCGCTTGGATCGGAGAAATGTCTTTCTGCGTGCCGGGGCGATGGTGTTTCGCCAGGGACTCCAGATCACTACGAGGCACACGCAACAATCGCCACACGGTGACAAGTCCTTGTGCGCAGTCTCCAGGATGCTGGTCCTCGAAAATCATTTGTGTCTCGATGGGAAATCCCCCGATTTCCTGGGTGCGGGAGAAATTCTTGACCTCCTGGATTGCGGCGACGTAGGCCCGTTGCCGTCCCTCTTCCGCGTTGGGGGCGCAGGACGCGCGCCCTGTAAAAAACACATCGTCGCCGAAATGGAAGAGCGCTTGTTCGGTCCAAAATGGGCGATTCTCCACCGCCCACACCGTGGAGGTTAAGAGAAGGCTGAGGGTGGTGATGACAAGGTAGTGGACCATAGGTACATAGGACAACGGACCACCAGGGAACGGCATGCTTGCAGTATAACCCGCGGGTCAAAAAAAACGACAAAAGAGCGATTTTGCGCTGAAACGAGTTGGACAGAGACGTCCCAGGCCATGCTGGGGAAGTACGGGCATAGCCATCGCGATCGATCCTGAAAAGGGGAACGGCTCGGAGATGGTTAATAATTCGTGGAACTGGTGGAACTGTCTTTACTGGATGTGGCAGGAGGCGTGTGGGGCTTCTGCGAGGGTACTTCGCTCGTCATGAGGCCAGACCCTGGAGGGCAAATGTTTTCCGGTGCCGTGGCACCCGGATTGCGCATGCCCCAGGCAGTTGCGAGGGCATGGCAGGTCAGTAGGCTCACCCCGTCTTCGATATTGCTGAACCGTTCAGTGGACTGAGCCTTCCCGCTCCATTCGATTTCTCCGGTGTTGACATCGACGGCCCGTAGGGCAACGGTGGCGGAGTAGACCCGTTGGCTGTGCGGAAAGCCGCTGCTCCAATCCAAGGCCTCCCAGGATCCGACCTCGGCATTGCTAAAGACCACGAGGCGTGCGCCGACGAGTTTGGCCATTCGGAGCACATCCGTTTCGAGATATTGAAATCCTGTGAGGCTGACCTTTTGATCCGCGGCTGTCTGCAGGACCTTGGTCTGGTCCACCACGAGAATGCCCTGTTTCAGCAACCAGGTGCTTGCACTCTGGACCGTGTCAGGCCGACCACCCCAGACGACCGCGCGGGTGTAGGGAGCGGGGAGTTTGGAGTGGAAGCCATCGGTTGTGGGCGTTTCGACGAATGTATACCCACGACAACCGGTTGTTGCCAGGAAGAATAGGGACAGGCCTATGAGCAGGAGTGTCGGTTTCATGGGGCTCGTCAGAGGAGAATCGGCCGCGTATCGGAAGAGTGCAGGATGCTTTCCTCAAAAACCATCGGGACGGCGCGTCTCACAGTAGGATCATTAATTGCTCGTATTATACATGAACAATTCTACCTACGTCTGCTCTAATCGTCGAGGGCGCAGGGCTGGCGTCACGGTCAGTGAGGCACATTGACCCTACGTAGGTGCCTCGCCTCGAAGGTTTGACGCAGGCATTGGCGCGTGCGTTGAGTTCGCAACGTGTACGTAACGATGAGGTGATTCATAGGAGAATGAAAGTCTTGAGATGGAAAGGCGGCGGCTCTGTCCATGGCTAGCAGAGCCGCCGCAGTCTCACAGGATCTCGACCTGTGGAAAGGCGTTTTGTTCGCCTGTCCTTTGAGGCCGGTCAGCCATGATCATCACCTGGATGGCGATCAGTGGGAGAAGCGCATAACCGATGAGAAGTAACGGGAACTCAATCATGATGGGGACTCCTTTGTTATGGGGAGTACCCATTGCAAGCTCGGTACCGGCTTGTTCTATTTCTGTAACGCATTGATTGTTCAAACGTTAGAGGCCAGTTTTCAAGGAAGTGCTTCGGCGCAGGTCCAGAACTGCTGTAGAGAACTGTGCAATGACAACGTTTTGCGCTGAGCCGGAAGGCCTAAGGGTAGTCGCGCAGAAGGGATAGCTTGGTTGTACCATCGTGTTGAATGACGCCGGTGGTCGATTGCCTTCAGTCGAGAAAACCTTCGGTCGCACCTGCTGGCATGGGGCGCGACCGAAGGCATCGGTCCGCGTCACGTGAGTGCTGGGTGAATACGATGGAGGGAGGATGGTGCTCCCGACACGAATTGAACCTGCGCCCCGCGGGTATGGTCGACACAATTGCTTGGGTGCTTTCTAGGGACTCGATAGATTCGAGGGGGATCGGTGGCTTGCGAAAATAATTGGCACAAATTTAACGCACTAATATGAGGTGGACCGACCCCAGATTGAAACAGAACGACTGTGCACACGTGGCACCAGGAGGGGGCGCAGATGGCAAGAAGTGTGTAGGAATAATTCCTGGCTCCCTCGACAGATGGCCGAGGAGCGGCTGACGCAGGGTGACAACATCGTGGCATTCGCCGAGGAACGTGGCATCGTCTTCTGTCTGAATGTTGCACAGAACTATTCGAAGATCGTTCCCGCCCCCAGATCATTGGTGAAGTAAGAACCGAGAATACCTTTCCCGTAGCCAGGATTGACTGCCGACATTCGAAACACCAGGCGTGCTTCCTTTGTCCCTACATTCGGGTTCTCAGCGTGCTTCACAAAACCGGCCTACTGACATTTTTGACGATTATTGCCATTT
>JACOEF010000516.1 GCA_024998705.1 Nitrospira sp. | reverse complement strand
GACCAGACTGCTTGGGAGCGTGAGCCAGTTGAGCGCCTGGCTCATGCTGGTGAGATGGTCGGGTACAAGCACTATGGATTTTGGTCTTGCATGGATACGTTGAAAGAAAAGGAATATCTCGAGGGGCTTTGGCAATCCGGTAAGGCTCCTTGGAAAATGTGGTAGGTCGTATGCAATCGGATTTTCTCGTCATTGGCGGTGGGGTGATTGGTCTCAATATTGCGCGCCGCTTGCGGCAAACGTTTCCTGGCGCATCAGTGCACCTTGTTGAGAAAGAGGAAGACTGTGGGTTGCATGCAAGCGGCCGCAATAGCGGGGTCTTGCATGCAGGATTCTATTATTCGCCAGATAGCTTAAAGGCCAAGTTCACGTGGAACGGTAATCGTCTCTTGACCGAATACTGTGACACCAAGAGAATTCCGTTGAACAAGTGCGGCAAATTAGTGGTCGCGAAAGACCAAAATGATCATGCTGGTCTTGATGAACTGCTTCGGCGGGGCCGTGTGAACGGAATTCCGCTTGAGGAAATTTCTGAGAAAGATGCAAAAACGATTGAGCCCCGGGTTAAGACGTTTGCTCGAGCCTTGTTCTCGCCCGCAACGTCAACAGTAGATCCGACTCAGGTCATGCGAGCTATTAAAGCAGATGCCATAGAGGAAGGGGTGCAACTGCACTGCGGGGTTCGGTATCTCTCCTCCTCGAAAGGGCAGGTCGTGACCACGAAGGGGACGCATCATGTCGGATATGTGGTGAATGCCGCGGGGCTATACGCTGATCGCATCGCGCGTGAGTTTGGCTTTTCGGAACACTACCGAATTCTTCCATTTAAGGGACTATACCTTTACTCCAGTGAGCCTGCTGGATCGATTCGAACAAACATCTATCCGGTTCCTGATTTGAAGAATCCATTCCTGGGTGTTCACTTTACAGTGGCGGCGAGCGGAAAGGCGAAGATTGGCCCTACCGCAATTCCGGGGTTATGGCGGGAACATTATGGCGGCATAGCAAATTTCCACTGGAACGAATTCCTCGAAGTGGCCATGCGTGGGGTTGGGCTGTTGGCTACCTCAAACTTTGATTTCAAAACCCTCGCGATTCGCGAGATGGCGAAGTATTCGAAGGCAACCATGGTTTCATTGGCAAGTCAATTGGCGGAAGGTGTGACGGCCGAACACTATCAGAACTGGGGCAAGCCTGGGATTCGAGCCCAGCTGGTCGACATCAGAAAGCGTAAACTTGAAATGGATTTTGTGCTGGAGGGTGATAAGCGGTCGATGCATGTGCTGAACGCCGTGTCTCCCGCGTTCACTTGCTCACTTCCATTTTCCGAACATGTTTGTCAGCAGATCAAAGCCACCTTAAGTCGAGGGAGTACCAATGAAGATTTTGGTCACCGGCAATATGGGGTATGTGGGACCATTAGTGCTGCGTCGTTTACGGGAATCCCATCCGGGAGCAACGCTCATTGGGTATGACATGGGGTACTTCGCTCATTGCTTGACAGGTGCGCCGCGATTTCCTGAAAGTCGGGCGGATGTGCAGTACTTTGGAGATATTCGACAGGTGCCTGAGGACATTCTTCATGGGGTCGATGGGGTAGTTCATTTGTGTGCTATCTCCAATGATCCCATGGGGGCGTTATATGAAGACGTCACGATGACAATTAATCATCGAGCGAGCGTGGATCTTGCGAAAAAGGCAAAGCGTGCCGGTGTAAAACGGTTTGTCTTTGCGTCAAGTTGCAGTGTGTATGGGTTTG
Source organism: Nitrospira sp. (assembly GCA_024998705.1). GTDB lineage: Bacteria > Nitrospirota > Nitrospiria > Nitrospirales > Nitrospiraceae > Nitrospira_A. Next base: position 8,410 of record JACOEF010000516.1, on the reverse strand, counting down.
CCGAAGGGGGGCCTCGTCGCGAGGAAGACGAACTGAATCCTCTTACCGCCTATGCGAAGTCAAAAGTGGCGACGGAACGTGATCTCGCGTCTCTCGCGTCGGAGACCTTCACGGCTACCTGCCTCAGGTTTTCCACTGCCTGTGGGATGAGTGATCGTGTGCGGCTGGATCTTGTCTTGAATGATTTTGTCGCTGGTGCATTGGCGTCGAAACGGATCAATATTTTGAGTGATGGAACACCATAGCGGCCGCTCATTCACGTCAAAGACATGGCGCGCGCAATCGATTGGGCCTTGCAACGAAACCATCGAGAGGGCGGAACGTGTTTGACCCTCAACGTAGGAAGCGACACCTGGAACTATCAGGTAAAGGACCTTGCAACCGCGGTGGCTAAGGTGATCCCTGGGGTGGAGGTCTCGATCAATAAGGATGCCCAGCCTGATAAACGCTCCTATCGCGTAAACTTTGATAAGTTTACGAAATTGGCTCAAGGATTTCTTCCGGCTGTGGATCTTTCCAGCGCAGTAGTGGATCTTCGAGATGGTTTGACAGCTATGAAGTTCCAGGACCCTCAATTCAGAACAGGCGAATTCATGCGGTTAGTGACGCTGAAGCGTCTTCGGGAGAACGGGCACCTCACCGACAATCTTGAGTGGGCTGAGCGCGCCGGGACAGGCGCCAAGGGCGTTGCCGGATCGTAGGTTCTTCAAGATGGCGGTGTAAGGCAACCGTAGCGAAGAAGGGGGTTCATATGGGGCAATCATTGTGTCGATCATGCGGAGCGGTGCTGAATCATACCTTCGTGGATCTGGGCATGTCACCGTTAGCCAATTCGTATATTAAACCAGAACAACGAAACCGCATGGAGCCATTTTTCCCGCTGCATGTCTATGTCTGCGAAAAGTGTCTCCTTGTGCAGTTGGAACAGTTTTCCTCTCCTGATGATATCTTTTCCGACTATGCGTACTTTTCATCCTTTTCTGACTCGTGGCTGGCACATGCGAAGGCGTATGTCGACATGATTGCGGATCGGTTCCATCTGAATGAGAAGTCAAAAGTTGTTGAGATCGCAAGTAATGACGGATACTTGCTGAAGAACTTCGTGGCGCGAGGAATTCCGGTCCTTGGCGTCGAGCCGGCTGCCAATGTGGCTGAAGTGGCAAAGAAAAATGGTATTAATACCAAGGTGGCCTTCTTTGGCGAAAGGACGGCGCTAGGCCTAACAAACGATGCCTGGTCGGCCGATTTGATTATCGGTAATAACGTGCTGGCCCATGTTCCGGACTTGAACGATTTCGTGAAGGGTTTGAAGATACTGCTAAAGCCAACCGGCCTGATCACCATGGAGTTTCCTCATTTGCTTCAGCTCATGGAGTCCAATCAGTTTGACACGATTTACCATGAGCACTTTTCCTACTTTTCCTTCCTGGCAGTGGAGCAAGTTTTTGCGCGTCACGGCATGAAGTTGTTCGATGTCGAGGAGTTACCAACCCACGGTGGTTCACTCAGAATCTACGCGTGCCACGATCAGGATGAATCAAAGTCGACCCAATCCCGAGCGAGAGACCTCAAAGCGAAGGAACAGCGTGCCGGATTTGGTGAATTGAAGCACTACCTCTCATTTGCGCCCAAGGTCGAGGCGACGAAACGGAAACTACTCTCGTTCTTGATTTCAGCTAAGCAAGAAGGGAAACGTGTGGTTGGGTATGGAGCACCGGCCAAAGGCAATACGTTGCTGAACTACTGTGGCGTGCGCACAGATTTGATGGACTATACGGTTGACCGGAGTCCACACAAGCAAGGTCATTTCCTGCCTGGTGTACATATTCCTATCTACGCGCCGGAGCAGATCCGTCAGACCCGCCCGGACTATGTGCTCATTCTTCCGTGGAATCTCAAGGATGAGGTCATCCAGCAGATGGCTTTTATTCGTGAGTGGGGAGGGAAGTTCGTGGTCCCGATCCCAGAGGTGACGGTCTTTCCATGATCTTTACTGAAACTCTGCTGAAGGGTGCGTTTGTCATTGAGCTCGAGCCGGCGCAAGATGGGCGGGGAATGTTTGCCCGAGCGTGGTGTCAGAAAGAGGCTGCGACCAAAGGGATTCAGGTTGCCTGGGTTCAACATAATCTTTCGGTGAGCCATCACAAGGGAACCATGCGCGGTATGCATTACCAAGCAGCTCCGTACGAGGAGGTCAAGCTTGTTCAGTGCATCAGGGGGGCCATCTACGATGTCATGGTAGACTTGAGGCCCGAGTCTCCCACGTATTGCCAGTCTGTCGGGGTGGTGTTGTCCGCGGAGAATCGCCGGATGCTCTATATCCCCGCCACATTCGCCCACGGTTATATTACGCTCCAAGATTCCGCAGAGGTGTTTTATCATATGTCAGCGTACCATGTGCCAGATGCCGCGCGTGGATTTCGATGGGATGATCCCGCATTCGGGATCGAATGGCCGGAGTCTATCACTCACATGTCGGATAGGGATCGAAGTTGGCCGACGTTTGCTCCCAATCGAGGACCACACTCGTGAGCACAGTGGCGGGGGACAAAGTATCTGGCGCTTCTGAGGTTGGGCGATCGTTGCATGATTTTGTGACTGAATTGTATCCCTTGTGCCGGAGCATTACTGGTGACGGGGTGCGTGAGACGCTTCGTTTAATTCAGCGGCGAATTCCGTTGACGATGTGTGAGGTGCCGAGCGGAACGCAAGTTTTTGATTGGACGGTTCCTTTGGAGTGGAATGTCAAAGATGCGTGGATCAAGGATAAGGATGGGAGACGAATTGCTGACTTCAAGGTCAACAACTTACACCTTATGAGTTATAGCACGCCGATTCAGCGGCGTATGCGACTCGATGAACTACGGCCGCATCTTTTTAGCCTGCCGGATCATCCGGAGTGGATTCCCTACCGTACATCGTACTACCAGGAAAACTGGGGGTTTTGTCTTCCCCATAAGGATCTCGAGCGATTAGTGGAGGAGGAGTATGACGTATTAATCGACTCCAGCCTTCAGCCCGGCGCACTCACATATGGTGAGTGCTATTTGCCCGGTCAGACCTCGGATGAAGTCCTTGTTTCAACTCATATCTGTCACCCATCGCTGTGTAACGACAATCTTTCAGGAATTGCTGTAGCTGTCATGCTGGCTCAGGCGCTGGCGCTTCGTCCGCGCCGCTACTCCTATCGGGTTGTGTTTATTCCTGGGACTATCGGTTCCATCACGTGGCTGGCGAAGAACGAGGATGTCATTCCGCACATTAAGCACGGATTGGTGCTGACAGGGATCGGTGATGAAGGCGGGATTACGTATAAAAGGAGTCGTCAGGGGCAGGCCGAAATTGATCGTGCAATGGTTCATATCCTCAAGCATTCGGGAGACGCCCACGCATTGATTGATTTCTTCCCATACGGGTATGACGAACGACAGTATTGCTCGCCTGGCTTTAACCTGCCAGTGGGCTGTTTGATGAGGACGCCCCATGGCGAATATCCGGAGTATCACTCCTCTGCGGACAATCTGGACTTTGTGAAGCCCGAATCCCTGGCTCACTCCTATACCCGCTGCATCGAGCTCTTCGACTTACTGGAATGTAATCGGACCTATCACAATCAAAATCCTAAGTGCGAGCCTCAGCTAGGACGTCGCGGGTTATATCGAGCCATCGCCGGGCAGCAAGATAAGCAATTTAAGGAGTTGGTCCTTCTGTGGGTGTTAAACCTCTCGGATGGGCAGCATACCGTGCTCGATATTGCCGAGCGTGCTGATGTCCCGTTTCATCGAGTTCATGCCGCGGTGGAAGCCCTGTTGAACGTCGGATTGTTGAAGGAATGTGGGAGTCAGATCACATCTGATGTGAGGAGAACATGAACAATACCATTTATTACGATTCTCCTGTCACCGATGAACAACGCCGCCAACCGTTGTTTAATGGGCAACTCCTGGTGTATGCCCCGCGCCCGAGCACACTGGCGCTGGTCAGATTCGCCCGTACGCTGATTCAAGAAGCGTTTGCACCATTTGATCCGGAAACGGCTCAACACCACATGTCCGTAGATCAGTACGCAGATACCTTGCTGAAGTTAAAGCCAGGGTTCATTCACCATCCTGAGTCGAAGCGTCTGATTCAGAGCATTTTCTTGGAAATGGGGTGTGACCTTGAGAAGACGTACTTTGACGTTCCGAAAATGCGCAGCTCCACAAGCGATAACTACCTGACGACCGGTATTGCCTATGCTTGGCATCCGCATCGGGATACCTGGTATTCCGCTCCGCCCTGCCAGATCAATTGGTGGATTCCCATTTATGATATTCAGTCCGACAATGCGATGGCTTTCCATCCCCAGTATTGGAATCGCCCCGTCAAGAATAGCTCAAACGGGTACAATTACTATCAATGGAATCAGCAGAATCGCGGCGATCATGTTGCGAAGTTTTTGAAGGAAGATCCTCGCCCCCTTCCTAAGCCGACCGAGCCGCTTGAACTTGATCCCCGATCCGTCTCATCGTTCCGGCCGGGGGGATTGTCTTTTTTTCAGGGGCACAGATGCATTCGAGCGTTCCCAATACCTCAGGAAAGACAAGGTTCAGCATCGATTCCAGAGTCGTTCATGAAGACGATGTGCGAGGAAAGAAGGGCGCCCCGAAGGTGGACGAAGAATGTACAGGGACCACGATGCGGGACTATTTGCGGGGCACAGACTTTTCGCGCTTGCCGGAAGAGTTGATCGCTCTGTATGACGATGGGACCGCTGCCGATGGCGACCTTGTTTATCGGCACCGGGTAGACACAGAGGATGCAAAGTAGCCTGCGAGTGAAGTCTCTGTGCTTCTGAGTTCTTCTGGTAGTCCGGATATTCCGAACCTGGGCATTTTCTGGCGGCAGTTGTATGTTCGTGTGTCAGACTGAGAGTCTCGGCTCATGCCTGTTTCAGTTATCGAGCCTGGTCTATCGATGTACAAACGGTAACTCACTGAAATTGTCTGCCTGTTGGGTTTGGGTAGAGACGTTCCGTTTACTACTTGCGGATGTGCCTACGTTCAGGATCTCCCTGTATATGTTGAATGACCCCGTCAGGATCCGAGTAAATTGATACTGGCACTATGCCTGGATTGCGCATGTCTAAGGGGTAGGCGTCTTTTGGGACTCGTGTCTGACCTCAGGCGTTGTCCCAGTGTAGTCGGCCGGCTAGTTCTCGTTACCCATGGTGAAAATGGAATATCCGTACCGCCACGAAAGAAGAGCGGCCATGTGTGGCGGTGTGCGATAGTTCGGGTGTTGAGTGATATTGCGCTGTTCGGCATAGCAGTAATGCTTGGGCTCGGCTGCCTCGAGCCCCGGTCTATCCACCTTGGATAAACAGAATGCCAGATGGGGAACGCGTTGCAGGGAGAAGGGTGGACGACTGTATTGGGCGAACGTGTGTATCGATAATGACAATGAACTTGAACGCTTAAGCGTTGTGATCAAGAATAGGCGGAGGAGTTCCTATTCGATGAGCGGTCCTGCGTAACTGTTGCGGCTGAAAAATTTCTTGGTTGGTCGAGGCCATCATCGGAAGAAAATATTTGCCCTGCCGATGGTTTGTACTGGAACGAACATGGTCCTCAACTGGTAGGGTAGGTTCATCGATCGATGAAGGGCACAGTGAATTGAGAATAGAGAGGGAGTAAGCACATCATGAAGCGAATGCTCGTCACCGGGTCTTCTGGTCTCATCGGCTCTGAGGTGTGCGCGTATTTTCATGGTCACGGATGGTCTATCCATGGAGTCGATAACAACACTCGAGCCACGTTTTTTGGACCACAAGGCGACACGCGTTGGAATCAACGCCGGTTGCAGGCTGATCTGAAGCAGTTCCGCCACCACGAGCTCGACATCCGAGATCGCAAGGGCGCATTAGCGCTCCTTCAAGAGCTCAAGCCGAGTGTGATTGTGCATACAGCGGCACAGCCCTCACATGACCTGGCAGCCAAGATACCGTTCGATGATTTCGATACCAATGCGGTGGGTACGTTGAATCTCCTTGAGGCGACCAGGTTGCACGCCCCAGGTGCAGTATTTGTGCACATGTCCACTAATAAAGTGTACGGCGACGCGCCGAATGAATTGCCTCTCGTAGAGCAGGCCAAACGTTGGGACTATGCGTCGCCCAACGATGTCGACGGAATCACGGAGCACATGCGTATCGATCAGTCGAAACACTCGCTTTTCGGTGCTTCGAAAGTGGCTGCGGATGTCATGGTGCAAGAGTATGGGCGCTATTTCAGCATGAAGACCTGTTGTTTGCGGGGAGGTTGTCTCACCGGCCCGAATCATTCTGGCGTTGAGTTGCATGGCTTTTTGAGCTATCTCGTCAAATGCAATTTAGAGGGTAAGAAGTACAGCATCTTCGGCTATAAAGGGAAACAGGTTCGAGACAATATTCATTCCCTTGATGTCGCACGATTCATTCACGCCTTCATCGAGAATCCACGAAGCGGCGAGGTATACAATCTCGGCGGCGGACGAGGAAACAGCTGCTCCATTTATGAGGCGTTCGACATGATTGAGGCTATTTCGGGCAAAAAGATGCTGTATGAGTATGTCGACAAAAATCGCGAAGGCGATCATATTTGCTACATCAGCAATCTCAACAAGATGACCACACACTACCCTGGCTGGGGCATTACGAAATCGTTGAAGCATATCTTTGAGGAAGTTCACCAGTCGTGGCTGAAGCGGGCGGCTGCGGTTAATTCGGCGGTGTAACTGGTTTACGCTGCGAAGCTTCTGAGACGATGCGTACGAAATGAAAGTATTGGTGATTTCAGCGGCGTATCCTCCAATGCATGCGGGGGAAGCGACGAATACGTATCATTTGTGCCGGCAGTTGGCTGAGCGTGAGATTGAAGTGCATGTGCTTACGTCGGTCGGGAATGGCGGTACCAACGATCCTCGGATTCATGTGCATCCCATCATGCGGACCTGGGGTTGGCTAGAGCTACCCCGGGTTCGGACTTTTTTGAAGAGCTGTGCCCCGGATGCGATTTTTCTGATGTACATCGGCCTTATGTACAGGTTTCACCCAATGGTGACCTTCCTGCCCACGCTCTCTAAGAGGCTATTCCCAGATGTACCGTTCGTTTCCCGGTATGAGAGTGCGTTCGTGGGGGCCGACCCGTCTAAAACGAGTCATGTCTCGCGTTTGTTCAGAAAACTGATGGTTCGATGGGCTGGTACGAAGGATGTGGCGTATAGCTCAGGAACATTGTTGCGCGATAGTGACGTGGTCATAGCATTGTGCGAGCGTCACCGTACGATGTTGATCGAGGAGTGGGCTCCTGTCAGCAAGAAAGTGGAATTGATTCCGCCGCCGCCGAACTTGTTCATTGCTTCGAATGCAGGAGGGGAGGCGCGTGCTCGAGGCCGGAAACGGTTGGGCCTGACGTCATCCGAGTTTGTTGTCACGTTTTTCGGATATCTCTATCCGATTAAAGGCATTGAAACACTGTTGCGGGCTTTTGCCGCCGTATCTGCGCAACGGCCTGAGGCCCGTCTCCTGTTCATTGGAGGGAAGGTTGGCTTGGATGTCGAAGGTGGTGCGTCCTATTTCGATGAGATGCAGGCGCTTGCGAAGGAGTTGCGTATAGATGGAGTTACAACATGGACCGGCGCCTTCAAGTCTGAGGAGGAGGAGGCATCGCTGTTTCTTCATGCATCAGACGTATGTGTGTTGCCTTTTCTTGAAGGGGTTCAGCTAAATAACAGCTCCTTCGCTTCGATGGTCGCGCACGGACTTCCCATCATTGTGACGCGAGGGCCTTTAATGGATACAGCATTTGTCCATGGGGAAAACGTGCTGACCTGCGAACCGAAAGATCATCCTGCCGTGGCGAATCTCCTACTTGAAGTGATGGACCACGTGGATCTGCGCGAGCGCCTTCGGATTGGTGCCTTCAAGCTCGCCGCTGAGTGGTTTTCTTGGGAGACGGCGACAGAGAAGACACTGACAGCTTTGCGACCGCGGCTGTCCGACAAGGTTACATAGGTCGTTTATCCTGGGTAACACCCCACATGCCTCGTGTATCCGTCGTGATTCCGACATACAATTGTGCACGGTTTCTTGGGCAGACGATCGACTCGGCGTTGAGGCAGGCATACCGTGATTTCGAAATCATCGTGGTCGATGATGGGTCCACTGACGACACGCAGCAAGTGGTGGCGGGCTACGGCAAAACGATCCGCTACGTGTATCAGGCTAACCAGGGTGCATCAGCCGCACGGAATGTTGCCCTCTCAATCGCCAGCGGCGAGTTTATCGCGTATTTAGTTGCCGATGACCTGTGGATTGCTGACAAGCTCTCTCGTCAGGTCGAGTATCTGGATGCCCATCCTGCCTGTGGTTTTCTCCATACAGAGGTGTCGG
>JACOEF010000498.1 GCA_024998705.1 Nitrospira sp. | reverse complement strand
GCGATGGCATCGCGTTCGGTCATCGTCATCCCGGCGTATTTCCGAAACATTTGCGGCCCCCGTCGTCGTCGCCAGGTGAGGAATCCGAGAAAGTGATCCTTGCAGACAGAATGAGTTCCCGCCGGTGCATACACTCTCGCCTGACAGCCTTCGATTAAACAGCTCTGTGCGCTCATCGGTGCCTCCCCTTGATTCCGGCAAAGTATGCCGGAGATCGACTCGTAAATGCAATGCGGTGCCCGTGATGTCGTGACTCGTAGCGGGGAGCCTGACTGCCGCGAACGGTGAGTGTGATCGGCCTCCGGCCGCATCGGCACTTACAGATGCGCATGTCCTCGCCCGCGTCTTCCGGGGGAATTTCTGCTTGCAATCCTGTCAAGCAGCCAGGTACCGTACTCCGTTCTCACCCGGCGTCCGCACCAGTGCGTGAGCATACTATGGCGATGCAAGTGATATCGGTGGTCGGAGCACTGATGGTGCTCATCGCGTATGGCCTGATTCAAGCCGGAACGTGGCGGGAATTGGATGCAGGGTATTTGGCGCTGAACATTGTGGGGTCGTTGCTGTTGGGGATCGTCGCCATTGAAGACCGACGGGTGGGTTTTGTCCTGCTGGAATTCGCGTGGGCCGGTATTGCGCTGGTGGGAGTCGCCCGGGCGATTCGCGCCAGGCGGACAGTGCGAAGCCTCTAAATCGCCCGGATACAATAAACATCGGCAGTCTTGTAACGAAGGAGTAAGGAATTATGGCAGGGTTGTTGTCAGCAGACGAGATTTTTGAAAAGGCGAAGGATGCGGCGGTCGGCGCGACCAGTGCCGATGAAAAGGCGCTCCAAATCGATTACGACGCCTTGCAGCTCAAGTTCCGGGCAGCCTTGGGCGATCGCAAGGTGGCGCGATGCCATATCAATAAATTCCTACCCGAAGGGTACGAGGATCAGGGACGGTTCAATCTGGTGCTGCTCACTGCCGGCAACGTGATCTTCGACATCGTCATCGGGGATTCCTATTTCCGTTACGATGTCGTGTCCGTCGGCCAGTTGGATAAGGTGCAGGTGATCGATGCCATGTGGGACAACCGTGAGAAGCGCCGGGAAGAGCCTTTCCTGAGCCTCCGGTTGATGCACGCCGAAGAGACGCATCTGTTGTTGGCGTTGGATGATGAAGAGCGGAAGAGCCTGCTCGGGTTCGCCTCAGCCGTGTCGGCCGTGCGCAATCCTGAAAAGTAGCGCACCGCTGCAACTCGACAAAGGGTGGTCATCGGTTCACGTGATTGACGCCTCGCAGGATGTTCAACGCGGCCGTTCTGCAAGGCCGCAGCCGGTGACGCACTGACGCGCACCCTCAGGGGTAGGTTGAGGCGCTGAACGACAAAAAACCACGCCGGCGGACGTGTTCAACATTCTGCTATGAGTGCTTCTGAAATGGAAGGGCATGGACGGTAGCCTGATGGCGCGTCCCTGCCACGTCGACCGTCAATGCGGTGTCAGGGGCTGAAAAGTCGCGCAAGGGAAACCCGAAGGCCAGTACGGCATTCCGTTGCGGCGAAAAGACGGCGCTGCTGACCCATCCCACTTCCCGCTCTCCGCTGAACAACTTCGATCCCGCAGGCGGAACCGTTTGATTCTGGATGATCAATCCAACCAGATGCCGTCGCACGTTCCCATAGGTATCCATCCGCGCTACGACTTCCTGTCCCGGGTAACAACCCTTTGAGAGGCTGAACGCCTTGCCTTCCAGGTTGGCTTCCGGCGGGACGATCTCTTCGTTGAGGTCCGGGCCGGCCTTGGGTAGCCCTGCCTCGATGCGTAACAGTTCGCGTGCCTGTACCCCCACGGGCTTGATGTCGAAGGCTTTGCCTGCTGCCATGAGCTGGTCCCAGGCGGTGATGAGCGCATCGGCCGGCAGCAAGATTTCAAAGTCCTGTTCGCCGGTTTCTTCGGTATGGAGAATGAACACCTGCTGCCCGCCGATTGTGGCGGGGAGGGTGTGCAAGAGTTGAAGGGCAGTGAGTTCGACTCCGAACGCCGCCTTGATGACCTCCGCCGATCTGGGCCCGCTCACCAACAGCAACCCCCAGCTTTCTGCGCAATGTTCCATCTTCGCCTTGGTGCCGTAGAGGAGAAATTTCCTGAGCGCGAGAAACGTGGCCTCACCCACTTCGCCCACATCTTCAATCCACACCGCATCGGCTTGAACATACACTCGGAAGTAGCCGAGCATTTTCCCCTTATGGGTCAGGAAGCTGGAGTAGCGTCCCTGCCCTGCTTGGAGCGGGAGGAGGTCGTTGCTGATAATACTCTGCAGCCACTTGACGCGATCGTCGCCGGTCACCCTGATCTTCCCGCGGTGGGAAAGGTCGGAGAGTCCGACGGCTCCGCGAACGGCGGCATATTCCGCTGCGGGATCACCGTAGTGGGTCGGCATCGACCATCCGGAGGTGTCCTCGAAGATGGCGCCCAGTTGTTGATGTCGATCGTGGAGTCGAGATTGTTTCATCGGATTGTTGCTCTCTGCGTTCAGCAGTCGGCATTCAGCTCGGGGCTGACGGCTGATGGCTGAGCGCTGTTGGCGGTGACTTCTTCGACCAGCTCTCTCGTTCGCGCGGAGAATTCGTTTCGGGACACCACTTTGGTCACGCCCAGTTCCTTGGCACGACGCCAGGTGTCCACTTCTTCGTGATTGGCAAAGGCCAGGATGGGGAGCGAGCGCAACGCGGGGTTGGCCCGAAGCGTTTCCAGCGCTTTGAAGGCATCGAGGACCAGGTCGTTCATGTTGAGAATCAGGGCGGCCGGGGCGGCTGAAGCCGTTTTCTCCGCGACCTCGTCCTGGGTACGAATCCGGTCCAGGGTGTAGCCCTGCGGGCGCAAGGCATCGCGGATTTTGGTGTAGAAGAAAATGTCGGTCACGGCCACTAAGATAGTGGTGCTCATCGTCGTCCTGTCCTGTGGGTCGCTAATTCAATGAACTGATAAGCCGGCCCAGGGCTTTTTTCGCCAGCGCATAGTCCGGGTTGAGGGCCAGCGCTTGCTTGTAACAGTCGATCGCCTCGCTCCACTTGCCTTGGCGTTCGTAGACGCGGCCGAGGTTCAGGTGGGGAAAGGCAGGGCTTTCATAGCGTCGAGCCTGCATGGCTTTTTGGAACCAGGGAATCGCGTCGTCCAGATCGCCCTTTTCGATCAGGTAGGCGCCGATATCGTTGTACGGGTTGCCGAAGTGTGGGTCGCAGGCGATGGCCTTGTGGCATTCGTCGATGGCCTCGTCCAACTTGCCCATGAAACTGTAGGTCCATCCGAGGAACGTATAGGCCTCAGCCGTCCGATGCGTCGCAAGCGAGAGTTTATACAGACTCACGGCCTCTTCCAGCTTCCCCTTCATCTGCTGTTCGTAGGCTTGCTGAAACAGCTGCCAGGCTTCGCGCTTGTCTTCTTCGCTGCCGTCGCCCTGTATGAGAAAATCTTGTACATCCATGTGTGGTCACAAGAGCCGATGGTTTATGGCGAATAGCAGATCAGAGTGTCTGGTTCCGTGTCGCCAGCCATTTGCTATCAGCTATACGCTCTTGCCTTGTTTCAGCTTCTTTTGAATCAACTCGGCTCCGTACCGGCCCGAGAGTAACATCGATCCAAAAGCCGGACCCATCCGCGGCGTGCCGAACACGGCCGCGACGGCCAGCCCGATCACGAAGCAATTGGGGGAGACTTCCCCGGTCCGGTCCATGACTTCCTCTTCCGACCGCGACACCCACATCGCGCCGTTGCCCGGCACTTGTTGGTAGAGCCCGCGCTTGTGCAGGAGGTTGACCACCACGGCGTCATGTCCCGTGGCATCCACCACGATTTTGCTCTCCAAGGCGATCGGATCGACATGAATGATATCGTGCCCGGCCATTTCGGCGGTGGTGCTGTTGACGACGACGCCTTCCAGCACGCCTTCGCGGCGTAGGATCAGATCGACGACCCGCGTCAGGTTCATGATCTTCGCACCGGCGTTGTAAGCGGCGGCAATCAAGGCCCCGGTGGCATGTGGAGGATCGACCAT
>JACOEF010000551.1 GCA_024998705.1 Nitrospira sp. | reverse complement strand
CTGGACGAACTGGTCGCGGCGAATAAACAGTTGGAAATTGAACTGGCCGCGAAGAAGGAACGACTTCCTCCGGAGGAAGAAGCGGTCATGTTGCTGAAGCAGGTGTCCGATCTTGGGTTACGGTTGGGGTTGGATGTTCGGCTCTGGAAACCCGGCGCACAATCTGAGGATCCTTCGAAATTGTTTATCCGCATGCCGATCAACGTCGAAGTGGCCGGCGGATATGATACCGCCGCGATCTTTTTCGACCGAATCAGCAAGTTGTCCCGCATCGTCACCGTGCAGGATGTGCGCATCGGCGCGGCGCGTGTCGATCAAGGACGAGTGGTCACGCAAACGGTGTGCGATCTGGTGGCCTACGCCGCCCCGGGGGAGAAGAAAGCCGCTGCGCCAGTTCCTGCGGCGAAGCCTAAGTGAAGAATGGAGCCCAGCGTATGCCCAACGTGAGGGAAAGCACCGTGAATACACGAATCTGGTCGAGTAGATGGATACGGTCGATGACCATGGGAGCGGTTGTGTTAGTGGGTGGCGGCGCGGTTCAGCTAGTCGAGGCAACGCCCCATCCACACTTACGCCAAGTCGCCTCCATGCGACCTGCCGACTCGTTGAAGGTCATGCCGTTGCCTGAGGGCGCGAAGGCTGCGCCAGCTATGGAAGCCCCGTCCCCTCGTCCCGAGGCTGCCGTCGCACAACCTGGCGATTCTTTGTCGCTCGAGTTTTCGGGGGTCTCATATGACCCCTCCGGTCGTCGGGACCCCTTCTTGCCGATGCTGCAACTCGGTCAGCAGGATGAGACGGATCCCAATCTGCCTCCGCTACAGCGTATCGGCCTCACCGAGCTGAGTTTGATTGGGGTGCTGTGGGGCAACTACGGATATATGGCCATGGTTCAGACGCCGGACGGCAAAGGGTATAGCATTCGCCGCGGCACACGGATTGGGCCCAACAATGGTGTGGTCAGTTCAATCACCGAACGAGGCATCATCGTTCAAGAGCGGTTCACAGATGTGTACGGGAACAAGCAGGAGCGAGAATACGTCAAGCTTCTGCACCCGAAAGAGGGTATAGAATGAAACACACACAGGTTGGTGTCTATCCATTGCTGAGTGTCACCGTGTTGGCCGGAGTGTTAGGGCTAGCCGGATATGCGGCGTCGGGCGAAACAACCGGGTTGGCCGGATTCACCCAGGCTGCCGACCAGAATGCCGCGACCTCTGGATTGTCATCGGAGCAGGCGGGTGTCGTCGGCCGCGCCGCCACGATGCTGACAAAGGTGGAAGTGAAGCGGGACGGGAATCGGATGACGCTGGTTCTGCTCGGTAACGGTGTTCTGGCGCACACGGTGAAGATGATCGGGGAGCATCGAATGGTCATCGATATGCCGCAGGTACAGTCGGACGGTCGCCAATCGAAGCTGATCGTTGGGCATCCACTGTTATCGAAAGTCCGGTTCGGTCATCACCCTGATAAACTGCGGCTGGTCCTTGATTTGCCGCAAGCCGTGGAGCACTCCATCGAATCGACCGATGGTCGGCTGACGCTCACACTGGAGCCCAAGGCGGTGATTGCTGCGATTGATGCCCAGCCTATTGGAGGGGATTCAGTCTTGGTGGCGGAGCCTGTGATGGAACGCAGTGTCGGCCAGGAGATAAAGCGCGCGGCGATGCATCCCATGTTGGTGGCGCACAAGTCCCCCAAAGCCCTGTTGCACATTCAGCCCGTCCAGTTGACGACTGAAACGGTGCAGGCGGAGGAGAAGAAGCCGGAGCCGAATGAGGTGGTGAGCGGCCCTTCACGATTTGTCGGTCGGCGTATTTCCCTGGACTTCCAGCAAGCCGATATCAGCAATGTGTTGCGGTTGATCGCGGAAGTCAGCGGTTTCAATATCGTGGTTGGCGAGGGCGTGAAAAACAAAGTCACCATGAAGTTGGCGAACGTGCCGTGGGATCAGGCGCTGGAAATGTTGCTGAAAATG
>JACOEF010000506.1 GCA_024998705.1 Nitrospira sp. | reverse complement strand
TGTGAAATCCGGCGCGGTATCGCCGACCTTAATTTCTGCAGCCACATCACTCATTGAGAATCCTCCTAGGTTAGACCTACAGCACTACGCAAAACTCTTTCGTGGTACCACGCCTGGAAAAACCTTGTCAACGGGGCCAGAAGGCCTAGGGGGCAGGGGGACCAGTTGCAATTACTTGATTCTGCGTGGCTTTGCGGACTTTTTGAAGTGGCGTGTCAGAAGGTGCTGGTGGTGATTTGTCGGAATGCCATCATGCGGCCGGTCGGCGCTGCGGTGCGATGTTTAATAAATCGAATGGTGTGGGCAAGGGCCGGTAGGTCCAGTGCACTCCCCACTTTTTGGTTCTGTCCGGCCCGTAAGACTCTGTCGGTGGCAGCCTTCAAGAGGGCGATGGTCTCGGTGTCCGGAAGGCCTCGAGGCTGAATCACTTCCAGTTCGTCCAGGCCGAACTTGCTCAATCCCAATGTATGGAACCATTCTGATGATTCATCGGCACTGTCGCTCTGTTGCACAGTGACATGGTCGCGGGGAAAGAAAGCATTCAATGGTCGATCATGCCAATCCGACGGATTCAGGTACTCGTGGCACAGGACATCGAAGGCCGTGCCTTGCGTGAGCAGTGTCAGGCCGCGGGCGAGGCGAGCGGCGACGAGCACCGTATCGGCAATGCTGCTTGGGGCGGCGGTAGCTGGTGAGACGGCCCCGAGTTGCTGGTGGTCCCAGGAGAGGACGGGTTGCCATTGTGCGGCGTCGGATTGAGGAATGCTGGTCAGGAGATAGGACTGCCATGGGCCGTGGTTGACGCTGACGCGGCCTCCGGCTTCATGTCCGAGGTAGGTCAGGGGCCCCCCGTACTGAAGGTCGTACCAGATCTTCAGGTCGTCCAGAGACGGCGGGGCCCCGCGATAGCCGACCAGGTAGAGTGGAGGCTTCGCGGGTGCAGGTTTCGGGGATTTTTTCCGAATCTTCATGCCGGCCGCTCAGCAAGGCGCTGGGCGCCTGCAGACTTACTTGGAGCTTTTCTTCGCTTTCCGGCGGTCGTCCGGATTCAGGAGCCGCTTGCGGAGGCGGAGATACTTCGGCGTCACCTCAACCAACTCGTCCTGGCCGATATATTCCATGGCGAATTCCAGCGACATTTCACGTGGCGGCGTCAGCACCAACGCCTCGTCCGTGCCGGCTGCGCGCATGTTGCTCAGTTGCTTCTGCTTGCACACATTCACGTCCAGGTCTTCGTCGCGGCTGTTCTGGCCGACGACCATGCCCTGGTAGACTTCGACCGATGCGCCGATAAATAACTCGCCGCGTTCTTGCGTCATGAACAGAGCGTAGGCCGTGCTGGTTCCGGCTTCGAAGGCCACCAATGAACCGTGAGGTGCTACGAGGAGCGCCTTTTCATCCGCCGGGGCATACCCGGAAAACACGTGGTGCAGGATGATGGTGCCGCGCGTCTTCGCCAGCAGGATGTTCTTCAGACCGATAATCCCACGTGTCGGGATATGGTACTCGATATGCATTTCGCTGGCTGTGCCTTCGGAATGCACAAGCTTCATGTGGCGAAGCTCGCCTCGTCGTTTCCCGATTTCTTCAATCACGGGACCTTGATATTCAGAGGGCACCTGAATGGTCAGTTCTTCAAACGGCTCCGTGACCGTATCGCCTTCCCGGTGCAGAATGACCTCAGGCTGCGAGATCTGCAGCTCATACCCTTCGCGACGCATTTGCTCAATGAGCACTCCGAGATGGAGCTCGCCGCGGCCGGCCACGAGGAACCGGTCGGCGCTGTCGGTTTCCTGCACACGCAAGGAGACGTTGGTTTCCAGTTCCTTGAACAACCGTTCACGCAGGTGGCGCGAGGTGAGGTATTTCCCGTCTCGGCCGGCGAACGGGCTGTTGTTCACCGAGAACGTCATCTGCACCGTCGGTTCGTCGATCGTCACGCGCGGGAGCGCGACGGGATTCGCCGGATCGGCAATGGTATCGCCGATGTTCACTTCTTCCAGTCCGGAGAGGGCCACAATTTCTCCCGCTTCAGCCGTTTCGACATCGGTGCGTTCAAGGCCCGAGAACACGGCAAGGTCGGAAATCTTTCCGGGAACCTGACCGCCGTCCTTGGTAAGAGTCACCACGTTCTGGCGGCGAGCAATGGCGCCGGATTGAATTTTCCCGATGCCCATTTTCCCTTTATAAGAATCCTGGGCGAGGGCCAGCACGAGGAGCTGGAAGGGGGCATCCGCGTTGATCGCCGGTCCTGGGATCTTGTCGAGAATCGTCTCCAGGAGCGGAGAGATCTCCGTTCCTGGCTGCTTGAGATCGAGGGTGGCCACGCCCTTGATGGCGGAGGTGTAGACGATAGGAAAATCCAGCTGTTCGTCGGTGGCGCCCAGGTGCACGAAGAGATCGAAGGTGCGATTGACGACATCATCGATGACGGCATCGGGGCGATCGATCTTGTTGATGACGACGATGGCTTTATGTCCGAGGGCCAACGCTTTCCGCAGGACGAATGTGGTCTGCGGCATCGGGCCTTCTTTGGCGTCGACGAGGATCAGCACGCCATCCAC
>JACOEF010000294.1 GCA_024998705.1 Nitrospira sp. | reverse complement strand
GCAACTCCAAGACTTGCGGGCCCTGGTGACCTCCCAGCAGCAAGTGTTGATGTATATGGGCAAGGACATGGAGCTGGCGCAACCTGCCGAGTTGCAACTCTCCTTCATACCGTTACGGGCGATTTCGTATCGTGAACGCGATCAATCAGCTTCGAGAGACCGGCGGGAGGCTTCAGCCGAAGCGTCCCAGTCACCCTACCTCAACGCCTGATTCCTGCCGATCCAGCAGGACGCTGAAAACGACCGCCAGCTTTGTTCTCGCATCGTTCAGAACCTCAACGTACCCAATTGGGAAAAGGTCTGTCCTGGACGGTGCGGTCGGGTACGCACATAACGCCGCAGCTATGACACGGCCGGCTCACCGTCTCGCCGGCGTCCACAAACGTGGCGCTCATTATTCTTCGCGCCGTGGACCTCGCTGCGGCCTCGCTGGACGACCGTTTTGAGCGTCCTGCATTCGAGCTATTTCAAGCGATCTTCTCTTGTCGACGCGTTCCGGCTGGCAACTTCTCGGCGAGACTGCTAATTTGTGCTGTTCTGTGCGGTGATGTCGTTTTCGGATGGCGGCATCGTCTGTCTCACATACGAAGATACAAGCAGGAGCGGGGGTGATGGTGCAGGGGCGATATGCGAGGGCGGTATGTCACGGTTTGGTGGTTGCGGGCCTGGCACTGCCTGTGTGGGGTGGAGTTGCTCGGGCGGAGGTGACGCTGTTCGAGAATCTCGGCACCTGGCATCATGAGATCACTACGACCTCCGACCTTGCGCAAAAATTTTTCGATCAAGGGCTCCGGTTGGTCTACGCCTTCAATCACGAAGAAGCCATCGCAGCCTTTATGGAGGCTTCCCGCCTCGATCCCGATGCCCCCATGCCCTATTGGGGTGTGGCGTTGAGCCTGGGGCCGAACATTAACGCGGCCATGGATCCCAAACTGGAGGCTCGTGCTGTGGAGGCGATTCAGAAGGCTTCCGCGCGTGTGTCGCAGGCCACCGCCAGGGAGCGTGCCTACGTGGACGCCCTCGCTTTGCGGTACTCAACCAAGAAGTCTGGCGCCCGGAAAGCGAAGGATGAGGCCTATGCCAAAGCCATGCGTCACATCGCACGGGAGACTCCCGATGATGTTGATGCCGCGACCCTGGCGGCTGAGGCGATGATGGTGCTCAGACCGTGGGACTACTGGCGCGCGGATGGACGGCCTCAACCGGGGACGGAGGAGATCGTCGCCATGTTGGAAGTAGCGGTGCGGCAGCGGCCGGAGCACCCCGGCGCGTGCCACTATTACATTCATGCGGTCGAGGCATCGCCTGAGCCTCAACGCGCGCTGGATTGTGCGAAGCGGCTGCCGTCGCTCATGCCGGGTGCCGGACATCTGGTGCATATGCCGGCGCATATTTACATGCGGCTGGGACGTTATCGGGAGGCATCGGAACGGAACGCGAACGCCGCGATGGTGGATCACGAGTATTTGTCTCACCACCCCCTTGAGGGCAATTACGCATCGGGCTACTATGCGCACAATCTCCATTTCCTGAATGCCTCCTTGATGATGGAAGGCCGGAGCGCGGAAGCGGTGCAAGTCGCGCGGGATCTCCTGACGAAGGTTCCGGCTGACGCAATCGTCAAGGAGCCGTCGCTGGAATGGTATGCACCGACCCTGCTGCTGACCATGGCTCGCTTCGGCCAATGGGGCGACTTGATCAGGCACCCGCCGCCCTCCAAGAGCTTACGGCTCACCACGGGCCTCTGGCACTTTGCCCGCGGATTGGCCTTCGCAGCCACCACGCGATTCGGGAGTGCCGAGGGGGAATTGTCGAATCTTCGGAAGGCGATGAAACCATTTGCCAGAACGAAGACCCCGGAAGGCAGGATCAGTCGCACGTTGTTGAAGGTGGCCGAACGGGTGCTGGTCGGCGAAATGGCGGCGCGGCGCGGACAGTACGATGTCGGGATTCAGGCGCTCCGTGAGGCGGTGCAGTTGGAGGCGTCCTTGCCGTACAGTGAGCCGCCCTTCTGGCTGCAGCCGGTTCGTCACAACTTGGGGGCAGTCCTGCTGCTGGCGGGGCGTCCGGCCGACGCGGAAGTCGTGTATCTGGAGGATTTGCGGATCAACCCTGAAAACGGATGGGCCTTGCACGGACTGACGCAAAGTCTGCGGTCTCAAAACAAGGGCGCGACTCAGGAAGAAGCCAGGTTTCGGGCTGCATGGGCACAGGCCGATGTGACATTGACGGGATCGCGATTTTAGCCTGCTGTGCCGGACCGGCTCCGAGCGCCCACTGGGGTGTCAGGCAAAGGACAAGAGATGATGAAGACGGACTACGTGTTTCATGCCAGTGAAGAGGCTCGTGAATTGGAACGGTTGCAGATGCTGGAACGGATCTTCGATCCGGGCACGCACCGCCGGATGCTGGCGACCGGTCTGACCACCGGGTGGCATTGCCTGGAAGTGGGAGCAGGAGCCGGCTCCATCGTGCGCTGGTTAGAGCAGCGGGTCGGGCCATCGGGCAAGGTCGTGGCCATCGACACGAACCCGCGTTTCTTGCGGGGAAGCGGGAGCTCGACCATCGAAATCCTGCAGGGTGATATCTGCGACATGGAGCTTCCGCCTGCCACCTTCGATCTGGTGCATGCGCGGTATGTGATGATTCATATCGCGGACTATCAGGCGGCGTTTGAGCGGATGCTGCGATGCGTCAAACCGGGCGGCTGGGTCATGATCGAAGAGCCTGATTTTCAAGCGGCTCGCGCCGTAGCCGGACCGGAGGAGGCCCGGGCGGCATTCGGGCGAGTGACAGACGCGATCGAACGGATGTTTACGGCGCTCGGTATGGACTATGCCCTTGGCGCGAAGTTGCCGGTCTTGTTCCAGCGCCATAACCTGGACCAAGTGACCGTGGAGCACGAGGGGCATTTGTCCGCGGGGGGCGGGATGATTCCGCAGTTGATGAAATTGTCGGCCGAGCAGCTTCGTGCGAAGTACGTGGCGACCGGGATGGTCACGGAGGCCGACATCGAGCAGTATGGACGGCTGGCCGACGATCCCGACTCCTGGGCCGTCTATTACGCGACGGTGGCGGTGACCGGCTGGTGGCAGCCGCAATGCGGCGGGCGAACCTAAGGATAGGGTATGCGATACATCGTAGGAGTCATGGGGCCGGCGAAGGCCAGGAAGAAGGATGTCGATAATGCTCGTGTGCTGGGCGAATTGATCGCGCGCCGCGAGTGGGTGGTGCTGACCGGTGGTCGTGACGTCGGGGTGATGGATGCGGCCTGCCAGGGAGCCAAGAAGGTTCCCGGCAGTTTGACGATCGGGGTGTTGCCCTCGAGTCGCGAACGGGTGTCCAAGTATGTTGATCTGGCGATCATCACCGAAATGGGCCATGCCCGAAACAATGTGAACGTCATGTCCAGCAACGTCGTGGTGGTCTGCGGGCTGATGGGAGCCGGGACCGTGTCGGAGGTGGCCCTTGCACTCAAGGCGGGGAAACCGGTGATTCTGGTCGGAGCCACGCCGGCCGAAGAAAAATTCTTCAAGAAGCTGGGCGGGCGACTCATCGCGGCGGTGGAAAACCCCGAAGAAGCCATTGGGCTCATGATGAAGCAGTTCGAACAGCAGCAACCGGATCTGGTGCAAGGGGCGCGCTCCTGGGGCGGTGTCTAGCAGGCGGCTGAAAAAGCCTGCCCGCTTTGTTCGCGACGCCCGTGAAACGTGAATCGTGAAGCGTATCTCGTTGGGGGGAGGAAGGGCTTAGGGCTATTAGCTATACGCCATAGGCTCTTTTTTTCGGACGAGAGACGAACGACGCTTCATGAACCACGACGGAAGCGGTGACCTTTTAGGGAGCAGCGGGGGAGCCGGAGAGCGCGCCTTTTCCCAGCAGCACGCCGGAGTTGTCGAAGGGGAGGCGGCCCTCCTTCGTATGCAGCACGCCTGTGACATGGTAGGCAAGGGGCCGATCGCCGGAGAAAGACAGGAGTTGGCGGACGACTTGTAAGGTGGACGTACTCGTTTCCACCGATGTGACGGAGTCGCTCAGTCGCGGGACAACCAGTTCCTTGTTGCCGAGGCCGCGCGCTAGCCAATTTCCATTCAGATCGAGCCTGAAATCGATGCCGGTGACGGCGAGCTCGAAATCGTTGGGGTTGCGAATACGCAGGTCCACCTGAAGCCGCTGCTCGAAGGCACTCGATTCCAGTGGCGTGACGTTGGTGACCAAGACTTCGGGGGCCTCCCCGTTCATCAACCAGGAGGCGCATCCGGAACAGGTCAGTGCCACCATCAATCCCGCAAACGAAATCACTCGTTTCATCCCGCCCATCATACAGAAACATCTGTTCGATTGCGATGCGCGTAGATACCAGCAGGAGATCGGACAAGTCCGCCAGCTTCGTTCTCGCGGGACACTGCCGCCTCACTCTCTCGGCGGCGTTCACAAACGTGACGCGCTTTATTCAGCGCGTCGTGAACCTCCGAGGCTCAACGTACCGCACACGGGAAAAGAGCCTGTCTCGGCAAGCTCGGGGTGGGTGAGAAGCATGTGGCCTCGCCTCCTCGCATTGCTGCGGCCTTGCCGGACGTCCTTTTTGCGCATCCTGCCGGTTATATTTGATGCCGATATTGCACGCGAGCTTCCCGTGCTCTCAGCGCTTCGATCGCGGTGCGTCGAGTGCTTTGGTAAGATAAACAGCGAAAGGTAGACTCAGGCGTAGGGAGGACTGATCCAATGAACAGCATGACACGCAGGATAATGTGTGCGTTGCTGGTTGTGGCGATGGTGCTGGCAGGGTCTCTGGGTTCGATCGGACAGGCCGCCGGGCTATCCGATCCGGCGAAAGCGTATTTTGCCGGAGGGTGCTTCTGGTGCATGGAGGAAGTGTTCGAGAAGGTTCCCGGCGTCACAGCGGTGACTAGTGGATACATGGGTGGGCGGGTTGAAAACCCCAGTTATGAACAAGTCTCTGCCGGTGGTACGGGTCATGCCGAATCGATTGAAGTGCTCTACGAT
Source organism: Nitrospira sp. (assembly GCA_024998705.1). Taxonomy (GTDB): domain Bacteria; phylum Nitrospirota; class Nitrospiria; order Nitrospirales; family Nitrospiraceae; genus Nitrospira_A. The sequence goes on along the minus strand of JACOEF010000294.1, from coordinate 705 downwards.
CAGGCTCGAGTGAGTTACGCCGCATTGCTCGAAACCTTCTGGCGCAATGTGGATCCGATCACGCCGAACGCGCAGTTCTGCGACCATGGCAGCCAATACCGTGCGGTGATTTTCTATCAGACTGAGGAACAGAAACGTTTGGCGGAGGAGTCGAAACGTAAGATCGAACAATCCGGACGGATTCATGGGCCGATTGTCACGGAACTCACCCTGGCGTCGCCGTTTTATCCGGCCGAGGACTCGCACCAGGATTATTATAAGAAAAATCCGGTGCGATATAAATTTTACAAATATAACTGCGGGCGGGCGCAGCGGTTGGAAGATCTCTGGGGGGCTCCATGACCGGTCCGGGCTCGCAGGAGTGGTTGGCGCGGCTCATCCAGGACTGCCGAATCATTGCCGTGGTGGGGTTGTCGTCGAATTCGTCGCGCCCCTCCTACCGGGTGGCCGCCTACATGCAACAGCAGGGAAAGGTGGTGGTGCCGGTGAATCCACGGGAGACGGAGGTGTTGGGGGAGCCGGCCTATCCGGAACTCTCGTCTCTGCCCGGTCCGATCGATCTAGTGACGATTTTCAGACGATCGGAAGAGGCGGGTGCGGTCGTCGACGAAGCGATCCGGATCAAGGCCAAGGCTGTCTGGCTGCAGGAGGGCGTGATCGATGAAGCGGCGGCTGAGCGTGCGCGCCGGGCCGGACTGCAGGTGG
>JACOEF010000745.1 GCA_024998705.1 Nitrospira sp. | reverse complement strand
GTTGGCGGCTTACAGAGCCACTCCTCTCCCCTCGCAACTCTGCCAGTGTAACCGTCTGACGCTCAAAGTACGCAGAGAGCAAGCGCGCCGCCTGTTCGAGGTCCCGTTCGTTCACAACGTTGTACCGATCGAACACGCTCCGAGTCTTGTGGCCGGAAATGGACATGGTTACCTTGCCCGGCACTCCGCTCGCACCATGTTGCGGACAGCAGTACGACGAAAATCCTGTGGGACTTTACCTGCCCAGACCAAGTGCTTTTTCTTCTCATCTTTCACCATCCCGCCGAGGCCGACCCTCTCGCATGGCTTCCGCCAAAGATGATTCAAACATGGAATGATGAACGGTTTTTTCGGAGCCTGAAAGAAGAGTGCGTCTGGCAACACACGTTACACATTTCAGACTTTTAAGGAGGCGCGGCGCGTCATTCGAGCGTGGATGCAGTGGTACAACCACGAGCGACCGCATCAGGCGCTGAGGTATCGAAGCCCGGTCCAATACCGCGCCCGACACGTAACCCAGATGGCTTGATTTTAGGGGAGCACTATACGGCTTCCAAGACGGTTTGTCCCACACAAGCTTCCACCCCTCTGGCTCTGGGAATGGGCCACCTACCATTGACAGAAGCAATCCGGTCATGTATCCATTGGATACATGACACCTGAAGAATTCAAACGCACCAGACTGGCTCTTGGCCTCACCCAGCAAGCCCTTGCGGATCAGCTCAAACGCAAGCGGCTCGCCATTGCTCGGTATGAAGGCGGAACACGCACAATCCCCGGCGTCGTCGAGGTGGCGCTGCAGTCCATCGGACAATCATCCCGGATTCCACTCGTCGGGATTGTGGCTGCAGGCGATCCCATCGAACCCATCCCGCAAACCGAACGCATTGAGGTC
>JACOEF010000427.1 GCA_024998705.1 Nitrospira sp. | reverse complement strand
GAGTCACCAACCCTGCCTCCGGTTGACGCACCTGCGACCGCAGAAGCGAACCCCGAAGGCGCCTCCTCCTCGATCCAGGAACCGGAATACTCGTTGGATGAAGAAGAAGACCGGGGCTCCGCAGAACTGGAGACGACTGAACCTCCAGCCCCCATTGCCAGCGAACCGTCAACGGAAGTCCCGCCGGCCGAAGCGCTCCTTCAGCTCAAGCCCCTCACTGGCGAAACCGTTCGATTTACTGATCTCCTGACCCCACCTGCAGAGGTGATCCAGGAAGAAGCTGCAGTACAGGACCAAGAGTCGGAAGACGCCACGGCTTACAACGTGCCAATTGTGCTCGACCCCTCCGTTCAAGGCCATATTCGTTTCTTCAACGTCTCGATCCGTAATCGATTTGAGCAGTGGCTCATCCGCCTCAGCCACTATCGCCCGATCGTTGATAGTATCTTCTCCGAATTCGAGCTCCCGAGCGATCTCATCTATCTCTCACTCGTGGAAAGCGGATTCAATCCCCACGCCTATTCACGCGCCCGGGCAGCCGGTCCGTGGCAATTCATGAAAGGGACCGCCAAAGTCTATGGGCTACGCGTGGACAGCTATGTGGATGAACGACGAGACCCGGTCAAGTCGACCGTCGCCGCAGCGCGTTACCTGCGGGACCTCTACGACCTGTTTGGGACCTGGCCTCTCGCCATGGCTGCCTACAACGCCGGAGAAGGCAAGGTGATGCGAGCCCTCCATACGGCGCAAGCAGAAAGCTTTTCAGATATTGCGAAAACACGACTGATCCGGCGGGAAACGGAAGAGTACGTCCCCCGATTCATGGCCGCGACCATCATCGCCAAGAACCCGGATCGTTATGGCTTTCCGCAGAATGAGGTCCGCCCTCATCAGTTTGAAGAAGTCGTGGTGAAGCGCCCCATCCACTTCAAAGCAATTGCCAATGTCACAGGAATTTCCTACCAGGAGCTGAAGATCCTGAACCCGGAATTACGGCGCGATGCGACGCCGCCGGACGATCCCGAATATCACCTGAAAGTTCCGGTCGGCATGAGAGAGAAGGTCGAACAATTGTTGGATCGCGCGCCGACGCATAAATTTGCGCCACTGCCAATACCAGTGAAGGGCCGACAGGTCAGGAGCAAGCCTGACTCCGGTCATTGGTATCGCGTGCGCGTGGGGGACTCCCTCGAAAAGATTGCCAAACGATTCAACATCACCGTGAAGACCCTCAAATCGAACAATAATCTGACGAGCCACACCATCAAGGCAGGAAGCCGCCTGGTCATCGCGGACTAGTGCGACCGCCGTCAACGTATTACCCCGAGGAACGCGTTAGGGCTTTTTCTTGGAGGACGATGCGGAGGACTTGCTCGAGGACTTGGCCGGCGCTTCAGGCTGAGGAGCCGGCGCGGTGACAGCCGGAGCAGGTGTAGCAGTGGCCGCCGGACTCTCCGGAGACTTCTTCACTTCCAACACTTTCACTCTGACGGCCGCTTCACTGGTGAAGGGCGAGTTGGGGTAATTCTTCATCAGGTCCTGGTAATGCGCCAGGGCTCCCTCAGGACGGGACTGCGATTCTTCCAGTTTTGCCAATTCAAAGAGTACGTGGTCTTTATTCAGAGCACCGGGGATCTCGAGAATGCCGGTAAACGCCTTCACCGCCTGATCACGATCTCCCTTCGCCAAATAGGCGTAGGTCAGCCGCTGCTGAACAAGACCCAAGAGCGAGATATTGGAGCTATGGAGCAACATAAATCGCTTGTAGGTCTCAATCCCCGCGTCAACCTCATTCGCCAGCACCTGCGCATTCCCTAAATGGAATAGGGCCAGCGGAGCAACGGGGCTCCGTGGGTATTGATCCACAACCTGCTTGTAGAGATTGATGGCTTGCGAAAGCTGTTCGTGCGATTTTTTCGGATCGTCAGCCGGCCGGTTGAGATAGTGGAGTGTCGCTTCCTGCTCGAGTTCTCTGGCCTTCAGCGTCGCCTGGTAGTCGTACCACATGACTCCCGCAACCACCGCCGCGGCAACGAGCAAGACTCCCAATCCAACGAGAACTGCCCGCCGCTGCTCCTGCAAAGCGAGCAGAAACCGCTCCACTCCGGTCAACAGGTGCGCTTCATCGAGTGGATCGACCTTTGCGGGAACCTTGATTCGATAACTCATGCTCTCTCGATCAGTCTATAGACACGGTAAAAGAAGCGGTCGTTTCCGAACGCCTCGCGCCTTATACTAGGGAGCAGTCAGCCTTGTCAAATATTCGAGACCCTCAAGGCGCAGAACACCATGTTCAAGGAGCATCTTCAAAAATTACAGGACCAGCATCTGCTGCGCCAGCTCCGCACCATCGCCTCGGCCACGGGGCCGACGGTCACACTCGACGGACAGACCGTCATCCTGCTTTCCTCCAATAATTACCTGGGGCTCGCCACGCACCCGGCTGTCATCGAAGCGGCCGTCGAAGCAACGCGTCCCTACGGAGCAGGATCCGGGGCATCACGTCTCGTCTGCGGCAGCCTGACACCCCATGAGGAACTCGAAACGGCACTCGCCCGGTTTAAAGGCACGGAAGCCGCGCTCACCTTCGCAGCCGGATATCTGGCCAATATCAGCGCCATTCCGGCATTGATCGGAAAAGACGGACTCATACTAGCCGATCGCCTCTGCCATGCAAGCCTGATCGATGGCTGCCGTTGAGCGGGGCCACATTTCGCATCTACCACCATCGGGACATGAACCATCTGGAACAATTGCTCGCCCGGAGGTCCTCCAGCAACCCTACTCTCATCGTGACCGACGGTATCTTCAGCATGGACGGAGACATCGCACCCTTGAGAGATATGGCCCTGTTGGCGGAACGGTATGGCGCAGCCGTCTATGTCGACGATGCACACGGCACAGGCATCCTTGGCGAAACGGGACGAGGTACCCTCGAACATTGCCATGTCGAATCGCGCGTGCCCTATCACATGGGCACCTTAAGCAAAGCCATCGGGAGCGCCGGAGGGTACCTGTCCGGATCAGCCGAGTTCATTGCTTATCTCGTGAATACCTGCCGCGCCTTTACCTATACGACTGCCCCCACGCCGGGTTCAGCCGCAGCCGCCACAGCGGCACTCCGCATCATCAGGCAGGAGCCCGAACGGCGCGCCCGATTATGGCGGAATCGCGACCGCCTCGCACAAGGACTCAGGGACCTCGGCTTCCGGCTCGCCTCGTCGGAGAGCCCCATTCTCCCGATTATCGTCGGCGATCCCGATCGCGCGATGAACTTTGCTCGCACTTTGCTCACTCTGGGAGTCTACGCCCCCGCGATTCGCCCCCCGACGGTGCCGGCTTCCACGAGTCGGATTCGTCTTACGATCACCGCCGATCACACCGATGAGCATATCGACCAGGCACTGGCAGCACTCGCCCAGGCAGGGCGTGCGCTCAACATGATCTAAGCAACGATCGCCCTTCACAGAGCGGCCGCCAGCCACCATTTCCACCCCGTCTCTTCTGGGTATTTTCTTGCTTTCTCACCTTCCTATGGCATGATCGAATCAAGCTGACGAGCCATGATCATCCATTCATAGCAACGCTCGTTCATCCATACATTTTCTCACTGCATGGAGTGATCCGATGATTGATATCTCCAAATTGTTGACCTTTGGCGTCCAACAGGGCGCCTCGGACTGCCACATCAGCGCCGGTGAACCACCGATGATCCGCCTGCATGGCGATCTCAAGAAACTCGACCATCCCCCACTGACTCAGGATGAAACCCACGCGCTCATCTATGACATGATGAGCGACGCACAACGGAAAAATTTCGAAGAACACCGGGAATGTGACTTCTCATTCGACCTGGGCGACATTGCCCGATTCCGCGTCAACGTGTTTGTGCAAGGGCGTGGCTTGGGGGCCGTGTTCCGGACCATTCCGACAGAAATCCTTCCCCTGGAGAAACTCGGCATGCCGCCGATCCTTCGACAACTCTGCGACCGAGAGAAAGGCCTGATCCTGGTGACCGGCCCGACCGGCTCCGGAAAATCCACCACGCTTGCAGGCATGATCGACTATCTCAACAACACCTTTGAAGGGCACATTCTCACCATCGAAGATCCGGTGGAGTTTGTGCACAAATCCAAAAAATGCCTGGTCAACCAGCGAGAACTGGGCGTGCACACACTGTCGTTCGCCAATGCCCTTCGCGCCGCGCTGCGCGAAGACCCGGACATCATTCTCGTCGGCGAAATGCGCGACCTGGATACGATTCAGCTGGCTCTGACCGCGGCCGAAACCGGACACTTGGTCTTTGCAACCTTGCACACATCCAGCGCGCCCAAGACCATCGACCGGATCATCGACGCCTTCCCTCCGAATCAACAGGCTCAAGTCCGCGCGCAGCTCTCCGAAACGCTGGAGGCGGTCCTGACCCAAACGCTCCTCAAGAAAAAGAGCGGCGGACGGATTGCCGCGGTAGAGATCATGGTCGGCACCTCGGCGGTGCGGAACCTCATCCGCGAAGGCAAACTCCATCAAATACCCGGCATCATGCAGGCCAGCCAAAAGGACGGCATGCAGACCATGGATATGGCCCTGTTCGACCTCGCCACACGCGGCATGGTGACAAAAGCCGAGGCGCAGTCGCGCAGCATGAATCCCAATCTCTTTAACGTCGCAGCGGGAGGCGCCGCGTAAGCAGGCCGTCCGCGCAGTCGTCTCGGGCTTCACTCAGGATTACAAAGAGGCATTTCATGGATGTTCGCACACTTCTCGAAGTGATGGTCAAGCAGGAATCGTCCGACCTGTATCTCACCGTCGATGCGCCCCCCATCTATCGCATCCATGGCTAGACACATCGGACCGATGCCCCACCGTTCACGAACGAGCAGCTCGAGACGCTGGCGCTGGCCCTCATGCGTGGACAGCAACGAGGTGAGTTCGAAGAAAAGATGGAGATGAACCTCGCCCTTTATTACAAGGAACTCGGCCGTTTCCGCGTCAACATCTTCCGGCAAAAGGGCAATGTCGGACTGGTATTCCGTCACATCAAAGCGGAAATCATGACCGTTGAGCAACTCGACCTGCCGCCTATCGTCAAGGACATCGCCATGACCAAGCGCGGGCTGGTCCTGGTCGTCGGCGCCACCGGCTCAGGCAAATCCACATCCCTGGCCGCAATGATCGACCACCGAAATACCGTACACGCCGGGCACATTATCAGCGTGGAGGACCCGATCGAGTTCGTCCACCACCACAAGAAATCGATTGTCACCCAGCGGGAAGTCGGCTTTGACACTCATTCGTTCGGCAACGCGCTCAAGAATACCTTGCGCCAGGCCCCGGATGTCATTCTCATCGGAGAAATTCGTGACACGGAAACCATGGAAGCGGCCATCACCTTCGCCGAAACCGGTCACCTGTGCCTCGGGACCTTGCACTCGAACAATGCCAACCAATCCATCGAGCGCATCATGAACTTCTTCCCGGTAGAACGGCACGCGCAGATCTATCTGCAGCTCTCGCTGAACCTCCGGGCCATTATCTCTCAACGATTGATCCCCTCCCTCGACGGCCGCCGCGTACCCGCGCTCGAAATCATGCTGGATACACCGCGCATCAAAGACCTCATCAAACGTTCGGAGATCGATACGTTGAAAGAGGCGATGGAACAGGGCATCGACGAAGGATGCCAGACATTCGACCACGTGCTGTTGCAGCTCTATAAAGCTGGGCGGATCAGCATCGAACAAGCGCTGATCAACGCCGACAGCGCCAACAACCTGCGCCTAAAAATTAAGCTGGCGGGGGTGAAAGGCGATGACGCCGTAGCTGCCCTCCTGGACAAGAACGATCGGAATGAAAAAGGATTCCAGATTCAAGGACAAATGGGCCAGGGCGGCAGCAAGAAACGCTGAAGAAACGAAGACGTGCGGCGCCTGAGCGTCTGCCGGGACTCCGGCGCACCACGGCGCCGCACACTTGATCGGCATGTCCGCCTAGGGAGGTCCGGTCGGCGACTCGTCTGCGGCCTGCTCAAGATACGACGCGATCTTCGCCAAAGCACCCGCACTTAACTTCCGTCCGTACCACGCCGGCATAGTATTCGCCGGAAACCCGGGCACGACATAGATCCCCGGGGATACCACTGATTCCACAATGTATTCCCGAACCGTCTGCGCCTGTCCCTTATACTGCGGATCGGCCAGGCGACTCGCCCCGGTCCTCCCCAGCCATAGTGGCGGACCAACCTGCCCCTTTGCACCGGCAATGCCTGGGATCTGATGACAGACCGGGCAGCCGGCACGGACAAAGAGCTCCTGAATCGGTTCATCTCCCGTCACCAACGGCACCATATTCGGATCTATGCTCTGAGCAGATGGGGAAGAAGCAGGAGAGGACGAGAAATTCCGAACCCCCACCAGAGCAACCAAACACACACAGGCAGCAGCCAACGCGGCTAAGGCCTTGTGCGTTCGGTTCGACGGCGAAGGTGAGGGAGTGGCACCCGAATCACGCATAGACAGGCGATAGGAACCTTACAGAGGCATCACTCCTAGGACTCACCTGTGGCACTATGGCGTGACCGCCATCGCACAGCGAAATCCTCCCGTTCGATCTTGAAAGTCTGGCTCAGCCGACACACGCGCGGAGACACGTAACGTCATCGGCAGATCGGCCCAAGATCCGCCACGAATCACCCGTCTCTCGCCACTGGACGGGCCTGTAGGCGTTTTATCAGGACTTTTCGAATAGTAGTCACGATCGTACCAGTCGGCCACCCATTCCGCGGCGTTCCCCGCCATATGATGAAGGCCATACGGACTGCGGCCGCCCTCTTTCAGCCCATGGCGGACACTCATCCCCTCCACACCACCAGCCACACCAACCAACGTAACGGCTTCGCTCACCCACATCCCGCGATTGTAGTTCGCAATATCGACAAAGGGCTGCATGTGTCCCCAGGGGTAGCGCCGCCCATCGGTTCTGCGCGCCGCTTTTTCCCATTCGGCCTCCGTCGGGAGCCGTTTCCCTGCCCAAGTACAGTAGGCTGCCGCATCCCCCCAGCTCATCCCGACCGCCGGACGATCGCCGACCGTCTCTGCCGCTTCATCGTCCCAGGTCGGAGGCGCATCACGTTTCGCCTCCTGGAGAAACTTTCGATAGAGCTGCAGCGACACTTCATATCGATCGATGGCATACGCATCGAGGGTCACTGTATGTTCAGGACGCTCGGCAGGCAACCCGTCATTACTCCCCATCGTGAACGACCCGGCCGGAATCAGCACCATCGGCGCACCATCTTTTCCTGTGATCGACTGCGCCCCTCCTGCCAGACCATTCGCTTCGACTTGCGGCTCGGCCGCTCGAATCGAGCCGATTCCAAACACCAGGATGGCGGACAACACAACGATGATACCGAGCAGACGCATGCGCACCTCCCACCAGAAAGACCCCTGCCGGCTACCCGGCTCGACTCCTCGCAAAGTGTAGCTGCCCCTCTAGGCAAACTCAACTGCACACCAAGGAGGTACACGAACCTGGAGCGCTATCCGGCTGGTAGAAGCAATCACTGTCTATTTTTAATCAGCAAATACGCCAAGGCAAGGAATGATGGGAGGAGACTGGTGCAGAAACAGTACCGGCGGGCATGCGAACCATGCCCGCCGGGCAAGAGGCGAAGGCTGGGGCTAGTCACAGTTGATCATTTAAGCTCTGCAACCCGACGGTCGTGCTCTTTCACACTCCGAACCACAGCAAGGTCCGATCGATCCATCAGATTACGGAGCACTTCCT
>JACOEF010000744.1 GCA_024998705.1 Nitrospira sp. | reverse complement strand
GCATAGATGTCGTCCAGCTGGTTGACGAGTAAGCTCTGCTTGACAGACCTGTTGGTTTCCGTCGCCATTAAGGCATCGGACAGAATCCGCTCGCCGAAGACCGAGGCCGTTTCCGCCAGCGGCAACGTAGAGTGGAACGTGAAGACATTGTGCTGCTCGGCCATCATGGCATGGACGGCGTGGCCTAACTCATGGGCCATGGTGGCGATGTCGCGCGCTTCACCGGTGAAATTCAGCATAACGTAAGGGGTCAGGGTGGGGGTCACGCTGTAACAATAGGCGCCTCCCATTTTGCCCGGTTTCGTGCGGGCATCGATGTGGCGGTCGGCGAAGACGCGTTGCGCCAACTCGGCCAGGCGCGGCGAAAAGCCGTAATAGGCGTCCAGCACCATTCGGACCGCATCCGCATAGCGGTACGTCTTCTGCTCCGCTCGGTGAGGCGCATAAATGTGGTAGCGGTTCATCGTTTTAATCTTGCAGAGTCGCGCCTTCAATGTGAAATACCGCTGGAAGATCGGCGCGTTGTTCATGCAGACGGACAGGAGGGCCTCCACGGCGCGATCCGGAATGTCGTTGCTCAGGTTCCGGGACTCCAGCGGCGTCTTGAAGTGCCGCAACTGCAGATTCTCCGCCTTCCAGTCGTTCACCAAGGTTTTGTAGATTTCCCCCAGGAGATCCTGCTGCGATTCATAGACGCGATACATCTCGTGATAGGCGGCCTCGCGGACGGCGGCTTTCGGGCTACGGAGATAGGCCGTCAGGGCTTCGCGATTCATCGTGTTCTTTTTCCCGCCGATGCGCATCGTGAAGGTGAAGCCGTTCGTGACGACATCGTAGAGCTGGTGGACGGCACTTTGCCCGGTGATGTTCTTGATGTTGATGATCTTCTCTTCCGGTTCCGAGAGCATATGCGGCTTAAAGCGGCGGATGGTCTCCAGGTGGTACCGGAAGTCGCCGCTGTTCGCCATCAGGCGTTCCGCATTCCGTTGATCCACGCTCTGCCACCATAAATCGAAGAACAGCAGATGGTTTTGGAGGGCAGTGAGATGTTCTTCCACTTTGGTCTTGAACGACCGGGCCTGTAGCTGTTTCGTGTCTTCGGAAAACCACAGGTACGCGTAGGCTCCGAGCCGGCCCGAATCCCTCGCGATCTGTTCCGAGAGGGTCAGGAGATTCAGGAAGGCCTGTTCGGGCATGGTGGCAGTCAGGTCTGCGCGAGCTGATTCGAAGCGTGAGACCTTCGCACTCAAGTCTTTCAGATAGCGGTCGAACTGTTTCACCGGATCGGTGACAAGGTCGGAGAGTACCCAATGATCGGCGAACTCCGGGGCGGCAGGCGAACGACGTACTGACGCAGCAGCGGCAGTCTTGCGCGAAACGGCCATGGTCGAGGCTCCTAGAAAGTAAGTAATAGAAGGAATCATACCATCGTCACGGGCGGAGCGCGTGTAGATTCTTCCAGTACATCTGTCTCCGCCGGGTGAGGCCCCGTTGACAGGCCCGGCTCGAATGTTACAATCCGCCGCACGGTGAGGGTATGACGGAACAAGAGATCAATCGGGCGATTCAATACGTGACCGCCGCGACCTCGCATGGGCGGGACACGGTGGCGGAGATTCTCCGGACCGGACTGTCGGAACTCGCGCAACTGTCCGCGCAGTCCTCTTGCCGATTCGAACGGGAAGATCTCATGGGCTATCTCTGTCTCTGGACGATGAAACGCACCGGCCATCCGGAGCCGCTTGTCCGAGAGGTGCTTGATGGGGCCGGCCGCTGGCTGGATGAGGTGGCGACCACAGTGGCTCAGCGGCGTGACGCGCGGGCCAGTGGCGGGGATGACGATGAGCCCGGGGCAGCCACGGCGTAACGGCCTCGGGCGAATGAGGCCGATCAGGCGGGGAGTGCGCTCTTCAGCGCTTCCAGATTTTTCGTCACCATCGCATCACCGTTCTTGGCGGACACGTCGATGCCCTGCTCCGACACCTGCCGGCATTCTTCAATACGGTTCAGCTTCTGCAGCGACTGTGCCAGCGCATAGTAGGCGGCGGAGTAGGTGGGTTTGACGGTAATGCACTGCCTCAACGCTTTGGCGGCCTCTTCGAAATTGGCATCTTCCATATAGGCTTTTCCGAGGCCGAACCAGGCAACATCATCATCGGGCTCGATCGCTAACACTCGTTTCAGCGGTTCAATTTTCGGAT
>JACOEF010000070.1 GCA_024998705.1 Nitrospira sp. | reverse complement strand
GAGGCAGTGGGACAGTAGGACGCTGCCGGGTTACAAAAAGAGCCTGCTCGAGAAATCGAGCAGGCTTTTTTATTTTGCGCCCGATGGGGAAGTTTGATTGACTGGTAATTCACTCGCGTGGCTGGTCTGTCCTCCCTTGTTTTCTTAAATTGCTCATGGGCAAAGCCCCAATTTCTGTTCAGGGATTGATCTGCTGGTCTTCCGTGGCGTCTTCGTCGCACGGACGAAGCCGCTGCGCGTTCTCGGTCCCTGCCATAAACCTCTCTGTCCAATCGTCCGCCTCCGCTACCGTTAGCCTGTGGTTTCAGGTTGCCTCTTCACAATTCTCGCCACAAACGCGTCTCCTCGTTTGTCCGACTAGCGGTCAATGGATTGTGCTGCGGCCGCACTTCACCTGCTCAGTCCTCTTAATCCCTGTCTTACGGGGACTCAACTTCAATGGGAATAGGATACGTCTACGCCAATGAATGGTTTAGCTGGTCGTCAGTATGCCCAGGTCACCAGTGTGGTAAACACATTTTTATTGTAGGCGTAGACCGGGATGTTCGATTGGTTAAAGACAGCTTGGTATTGGATGACCCAGTTGAGGCGGTAGGGGAGCGGCTTGGAGAGCTGGATAAACAGATCCTGTTCGATGTCGCGCCGCTGTGACAAGTGTCCAGCATTGTCGGCAAAGAGGGTTTGTGCGTGGTCATAGGCGCGCCAGTGGACTTCATAGTCGAGGCGGAGATTTATGTCGTACCAAGGGAGTCTCGCTTGACCGCCCACTAGGGCTCGATTGCCACTATAAGAAAAGCTTGATCCTCTGGCTGATTCCATGTCGTGCTGGTACCCAACACGCAGGAGGTATCGATCCCGATGCAAACGAAATGCATGCATGAACCCGAGCATGTTGTTGTCCGCATCGCGTGATTCCGGGCCGAATCGGGGATCATTGTTGCCAGGTTCCGTAAAAAACTCCTTCTCCTGGAAACGGTAAAGCAGTGTCGTCAGGTGATCAACTCGTCCGATAAACGGGACGTTGATTCCGGGCGGCACGATGGTCGCCGGGAGTGTGACGGAGTGTCGGGAGAGAAATCCTTTGAGGTCCAGCATCATGTAGTCGTAGGTGTATTGTCCTCCCAGTTCGTAGGGCAGGGTACCGATCGTCCCACGGTATGCGCCGGACAAACCGCCGAGGTGGTTTTGAATATTGAAGGCTCCCACGCCGCTGCCGGTGTTGACCGTTTGGTAGTAGGAGTAGGTAATGGTCGATTCGATCGGACCGTTACGGTACCAGGCGTAGTCGCCGCGCGCCGACGTGACGAATCCCGGCGATTGGGTTGAGCGTGACCGCAATGCTTCCGCTACGGGGTCGACACTTTTCCTGGGATTGACGGCCACATTGTCATCATAGTAGCCGCCGATCGCGATTTGCGCGTGTAGTCGTTGAGTGTCACTGATGCGATGCGCGGAGGCCAAAGGCTTCCTGGATGCGTACGGAGGCACCCGTGACCGGCGAAGCGGGCTGTACCTGTTGGGCAGCGGTCAACTCGGTTTGGGCTTGCTCGGACAGACCGAGCGTTCCCAGGGCTAATCCTCTATAAAACATGGCCAGTTGTCGGATGTCGGGGTCGGTGGAGCGATTTGCATCGAGCGCTTCGACCGCCCCGTCATAGTCTTTGCGTTGGTATCGTAGGAAACCGACGTAGTATCCAAGATTTTGCCGGTCTGGCTGTTGGCGAAAGACTTCTTCGAGCAACGATCCCGCCTGCTCATGCTGTCGTACCGCGAAGTAGGCAGCGCCAAGTTGGTATGACGCTTCCGGATCGGTTGGGCGAAGCAGGTGAAGTTTTGTGAATGGTTCGATGGACTGTTCTGCGTGTCCTCTCGCCAAATGGCATAGCCCAAGATAGTACAGCGCCCGCGCATGACCTGGGGCAAGCTCGGTGGCTTTGCTCAACAACGGAATCGCCTCGTCGTAGCGTTTGGCCTCGTAGTCCAAGATGGCTTCAGCCACAAGCACTTCGGCATCGGCTTCCTGGGCGATGACGGTGGAGGCCCAGAGAAATCCCGCGCCGAACAGGAGGGCGAAGGCAGAGAGGAGGCATGCAAGGGATGGACAACGGCGATGGTTCATGCGGGTTGGTGCGTGGGTGCGTCCGATCGGCGACGATATATAGAGACGTTCCATGAACCTATGGGCACCGGCTTGACCTTGATTCGATCAGTCTCCTACTATACGACAGTCTCGGCTCGTTTGCCGAGAGCTGATTGCTGAAAACTGGCTCCCAGTAAGACTTTTGAGGGATTCGTGATTTTCATGAGCGGTCTTTTTTGAACACCGATAACTCGTAGGTGATTTGTCATGAAGCAGCTTGTCATACCCTTCCCGATTCTGTTGGTGGTTGCGCTCCTAGTGTGTGGTAGAGGACACCTGTTTGCAGCATCGGATGTTCCGATGCGTCCGGCCTCTCCCGATCACCCCATTACTGGCGTTGTCACTGCCGTGGATGGAGAGACGCGTGTCACCGGTCCGGCTGCGGGCAGTTCGCGACTGTCGCTGAAGATCGGGGAGATCATCAATGTTGGGGACGAAGTCCGGGTCGGCAAGGTGGGGAAAATTGATATTCTCTGGGATCATCGCGCGCTGGTGAGCCTCCAGGAAGAGTCCAGTCTCAGTTTTCAGGAACCGATCAGGGGCCAGACGTATGCCCGGTTGCAGCAGGGATCCGCACGTATCGCGCTGTCCTATAGGGCCGGCCGGATGACAGATGTCTTCACGCTCGAAACACCGTTGGCGCACGTAGTCACGCGCGGGGGAATTGTCGAGGCCACGGTCGCCGGACGTGACGGTCAGTCCTTTCTGTCGCGATTGGTCGCCACCCCACCGCTTGCGACTGTCCGCGTTCTTGAGGGGCAGGCGCGCGTGGAGCCGATCATGAGCGAGGAGAAGCCCGTTTCTCTTAAGGCCGGAATGGAGATTCAACTCAAAGTCGGGGCTCGGGCCGTGGCGTCGGAGTCGGCCTCTCGTGAGCAGTCACGGCTGCCGCTCCCCGTGCGGGACGAACATCGCGAACTGCCCACGCCGGTGTTCCGTCAGATCATCAGCGCCCAGATTGGTCAGGTCCTTGACCTTGAAAAGGGGCTGTTCCAATCCGTACAGACAGGGAACGAGACGGAGCAGGTTGGTGGGAGCATCAAAGGGACGATTCTCGCAACCAGCATCGGCATTCCCGTTGTAGCGGGAACCACAGCTTCCGGCTTGAATGTGCCGAGTTCCGTGGGGGTCAGTACCAGTCAGCCGGTGGTTGTGGCCCCGCAGATCGTCAGTGCGGGAAGTCTCGGGCCATCGCAATCCGGTGGTTTGAACACGAGTCTGTTGCTCCAGCAAATTCTCGACCGTGTGGATAATGGTGGAAGGGGCAAAGGAAGCACCGGAAGCAACAGCGGGAGCGGATCCGTGAAGCGCTAGGGCATTGGCTCAAGTTTTCCTGTGCGCGCTCGCATCCGGCAGTAAGGTACTCTCCGGACCTCCATTTGAGCCGATTAAGCCGAAATTGTTTAGCTGAGTGGCGGCTGAGGCTCTGGATTTATCGCCCGGCTGGGTCATCTCGACTCGCTCTCCTGGCCTTTTACGGCGTATTCTGCCGTCAGCTGAGCAAGATTTTACGCGGAACCAGTTGCCCGATGAGTGGGGTCATGATCCCGGGGGGGCAGCGGCCATCTCTGTGGGCGAGAGGGGCGACTGGCGGACTGATCCTGGGTGTGCGTGCCGGTGGTAGTCTGTCGTATTAGGGGAGGCACTCTCCGCACTCTAGGCGGGCTGGAGTCATTCGTCAATGTAGGGCATCGCCGGACCGGAGCATTTGCTTCTCCTACATTGCAGGGGGACTCGTTCAGTGTGATTCATACCGATGCATGGGCGTGCCGTCGTGCACTCAGGGCTCTTGCAGGTTTCAGCAGGGATGGTTGTCAGGTCAAGAGAGGGGCATGTTGGGAAAGTCTGGCCGCGTGTATGAAATCCTCTGGTGAGCGTGAGGTCTCGTTGTATGTTGCCCCCTATCCCATCGGGCTGGAAACCGTTCCTCAGGAAGCAGCTCCTCAGCCCGACCTACCTGGATCTCGAATCTTTTCTGGATGCGGAAGTGGCGGAGGGCGAAACCATCCTGCCGCCGCAGCAGGATATTTTCGCGGCGCTGCGCGAGACGTCGTACGAACAGGTCCGGGTGCTGTTGCTTGGGCAAGATCCATATCATACGCCGGGTATGGCGCACGGACTGTGTTTTTCGGTGCCGCCTCATGTTCGGCCGATCCCACCGTCACTGAGGAATGTGTATCGTGAGCTACGGGACGATGTCGGATGCCGCATCCCGAACAACGGCTGCTTGGAGTCCTGGGCCAAACAGGGAATTCTCATGCTTAATGCTGTGCTGACGGTTCGCGCCCATGCCGCCAATTCGCATCGGGGGCGGGGATGGGAAGTCATGACCGATCGTATTATCGAGCTTGTGAACGAGAAACCGACGCGTGTGGTATTCGTGCTGTGGGGCGAGGAGGCGAAGAAGAAGCGCAGGCTCGTGACGAACCCGCAGCATGTGGTGATTGCCTGTGCCCATCCTTCGCCGCTATCGGCAAAAAATTTTTTCGGTTCTCGTTGTTTCTCACAGGTGAATCGAGCCCTCATCGAGATGGCGCTTGCTCCGATCGACTGGCAGATTCCCGATCTCTAACCAGGAATCGAGTCACGCGGCGGATCTGATCCACGAGTCGCATGGATAGGATTTGACTTGCGACGCGTCATTGTTTAGACTACACCGGTTTTTTAGTTCTTGCTCAATCGTGCGCGTGGGGGAGTGGCTGCCGGGAATGAGGACTCGTCTGGGGTTGGGCCTGGGGCTCAGTACTCTGCTCGTGGTAAGTACGGTGTGGGCGGCCGATGGGGATCTGGCCGGACTGCCGGCACCCACGCCTATTAGTACGACGCCCATCGCGTGGCAGTATGATGGTGATCAGGGCCCCTCGCACTGGGGGGAAATCGCTCCAACCACGGCGTCCTGTGAAAAAGGCACCCAGCAGTCACCCATCAATATTCGCACGACGCCCCACCACCAGAGCCATGACGGGCTCTTAGTTCATTACACGGCCGCACCCGGTCACGTCGTCGCTTCTCATCACACCATTGAGGTGGATTTTCAATCAGGCGAGTCGCTTGAGGTCCTTGGGCGCACGTATACGCTCAAGGAGTTTCACTTCCATGCGCCAAGCGAGCATCAGCTCAACGGCCACACCTATCCGATGGAAGCGCATCTTGTGCATCGAGATGAGTCCGGCCATCTGGTCGTCCTGGCGGTGTTGATGGATCTGGGAATGGAATCGTCCTCCCTGGCGTCCGTCTGGGAGCGGATCCCGAGCGGGAAGCAGGAAGAGGTGCGGGATTTGTTGATTAATCCGCAGGATCTGCTGCCACGAGATTTACACCACTACGCCTACGATGGTTCGCTCACCACGCCGCCCTGCACGGAAGGTGTACACTGGATTGTGCTGAAGGAGCCGATCTCTATTACCCCTGGCCATATTGAACGGTTTGTGTCTCTGATCGGCCACAATGCCCGACCGGTTCAATCCTTGAATGAGCGCGAGATCGACGAAGACTAATCGTTTTCGTTCCGGCAACGCTCAACTTTCAGGCCCGCCGATTATTCGCGAGCCTTTCCCCCATCACCAATCTCAGTTCCACTCCGACTGGCTCTTGATCAATTACGGACGGTCACGTGATTGTGTGCCGACCAGTCCACCCACTTAGTGGGGACCATTTTCCTGCGGAGGCTGAGGTCCTGCGACCATACCTGCCAAGTCGGGGTCTCCTTGGCCGGGCAATCTTGGGGCGTCGGATTTTCGTTGCCGGCGGTGAGCTTCTTTCTGCATGCGGCGATCACGTTGGGTCTGTTCTCGTTGCCGCTTTTTAGAAGTCGTGTGGCTCATGGTCACCTCCGTAGTTCGCATGGGAGCAGCGTGCGTCAGGCGGGTGGCGCTTGAGGGGGCGTCGCGGCTGGCACGGCGCTCGATCTGCCGGCTTTGATGAATCGATCTTCGGCGAGGACGCCATGCAGTTGTGCCGTGATCGAGCGACGGTATGGTTCCTTCTGCCGGATCATGATCACGAGATTGTCGCTATCCACGAGGATGCTGAGATCATCTTCAGTGACCAGTTCCCGGGACGAGCCACCGATGTTCAATCGATACTGTGTTTTTCCATCGGGATTTCGACTCGGTCCGACCACGATCTCGGTTAATCCGTCGATGTGCCCGTCATACCCCTTATGCCGGTGCCTGACCTTGGTGCCGTTTGGAATGCGTACCCATCGTGCGATCGGGGTTGCTTGATTGTCTTGCCCGTTGCTCATCACGGTTGTGTCTCCTTGTTATCGTACCTGTACGTAGACGCCGGGATTCCCATAGATCCGCAAGCGTACAATTGCACCGCGGTACGCGCCTCGGCCGGCGAATGGGAATTTCAGAATAAAACGAGCGGAGTATCGCGGACGGAAGGGCGGTTGAATCGATCGTGCTACCCGACGGACACAGAGTCGACGGTGAGCAAGAGTTCGGCGGCTGATGAATCAGCGATCTATTCACAGTGTATCACACTTGTTCCTCCCGCACCCACGTCTTACCACGGAGGTGTGTAGCGGTCGCTATGGAGTACACGGCATCGAATATGGTGCACAACGACGGATCGTTGATAATAAATATTGCCGCATAGAATCATGCTCTTGCAGTGAGAGTGACGCTCCGGCGCATTGACAGCACTCTCTCAGCCCTATAGGGTGAATCTATGACGTACTGAGCCACGCCGGCTTTCTCCTTTCGCGCGCAGGTTTTCTCCCTCCCTCTCCCTCATGGCGCGTGCGAGTCCCAAGTCTTCGCCGCTTCGCCGCCATAGAACAAGAGTCCAGCGATGATAGGCCCGCAGTGATCGGTCATTGGCCGATCAGTCGATCTACTCAGGATGGAGTCTTTTGCTTACGGCAAGATTCGCGCAGCTAGGAGGTTGTCATGTATCAAATTTGGACACTCATCGGAATTATGGTCTTCACGTGGGTTGTTGCGATGTGGGCTAGTTACTCGGACGGCAGAGCGTAGACAGACGATTTGAGTTACGAGTGCTCTTGAGGTCTCCTGCCAACCGGCAGGGATCTGATGTCAAATGGAGGATACCATGATGGCGCAGACAATACAGTTCTGGGCCTCACGCAATCTGTTTACGGTCGCGACGGTCTGCTTCGGTGCTGCCATGCTGAGCGTTATGCTGTACACATACCTGCATGATTACGTGCTGGTGGCGAAGGGGCGCTAACCTGCGTCTGTAAGTTACACGGTTGCCTATTTGGGAGGTTTCATCCTATGCGTATTTATCAAACAAGCACCACGAGAGTATTGAGTCTTTTTCTGGCAACCGCTTGGTTGCTTGCCGTCTCACTGACCGTCCATGCCACGGACCAGAAACCCGTTGTGACCGTCGCGCCGGTCAAGTCCGTTGCGGTGGCTTCCGGTGCCGTCGAGGATACGCTGCCGATTTGCCTGACGAGAATTCCTCAGGGGGCGACACCCGGGCAACGGTTGATTGCCGAGCAGAGTTGTCAGCGCGACGAATCCGATCGTGCATCCATGCGAGCCGTTCCTGGACGCTAGTCCGCTCGTCCCGCCATACCCGTCGGCGAGTCGACTTAGCCGGGTGCGATGATGTGGATGTGTCTGTGTATGGTGGGCTTTGCCAAATGGTGTTACCGCCAGAAGGATGACGATATGCGTATGGAACATCGTGTGCGTTCAAGGTCGGCCGGTAAGTCTCTTGGTAACGAGCTGTCCTTGACGACCGGGACAAGTTCGTGGGGTGGCGGCCGGAATACCTCACTCGATATCAATAGTGCTCAAATTCCACAGCTCAAGTCGCTCACCGGAATCGGCGAGTTTTATGCGAAGAAGATTGTGGCTGGGCGCCCCTACCGGCATCGGGATGAGCTGCTGACGAGAGAGATTTTACCTGAATACGTCTATGGCCGGATTATGGACCGACTGGTGGCCAGGCGGACGTAATAGGCCGGGGAGGGCCTTCCGGTTTCGAACGGCCGGTGTTGTGGCGCTCGTGAATGAGACGGTCGGCTCGAATAGTCGAGAGGAGTGACTGCATGATCGACAACAGCGGGGCAGCAGTGGTGGCCCAACGGTGCGGGCTTCGGGCGAACTCCTGGCGAGGTCTGACCGTTGTGATAGCCATAACTGTGCTGATGGGGCTCACGCAGGCCACGGCCGCTTGGTCCGAGCAGGGGCCCACCGAGACCGTGAAGGGGACTGTGTCGGAGTTGCTGTATATCCTCAAGGAGCTCAAAGACCCGAGTCGATCCGAGGCGCGGCGTTGGGAAATTGAACAGGTCATTCGACATCATGTGCATTACGAGGACATGGCCAAACGGTCGCTGGGCGCATCTTGGGGGCAACTGAGCGATGTGGCACGGCGGGAATATGTCGGGCTCTTTGTGCAGTTGCTTCGCGACGCGCTCGCCAACCGGATGGTGGAGTATTCCGGTGAACGAATCAGTTACCTCTCAGAGCAACGGAAACACCCCTTCGCGCAAGTCAAAACACGGCTCGTCGGAGAGAAGGTCGATACCTTCATCGACTTCCGGCTGGTCAGTCAGGACGGACGCTGGTTGGTCTACGACGCGGTGATGGACGGAGGAAGTTTGGTTGCCAGCTATCATGCGCAGTTCGCGAGTATCATTCGCGATGCCTCCTGTGCGCAGTTGATAGAGCGCATTAAAGAGAAGACGCTGGTGGTGAAGTTATTCGAGAAGAGCGGGTCGTGAGGCGAGGGCGAAAATGG